>NZ_JAHWBL010000020.1:0-60644 GCF_029493445.1 Nocardioides sp. ChNu-99
CGGTGGTCGACGTGTATGGCGTTAGGGCGGGCGTGCGGGCGGCCGCTGCCTCCCGCGCCTGCTGCTCCTCGAGCCGCCGGGCGGCGGCGAGCAGGGGCGACGCCGCGGCCGTCGGGCTGGCCGGCTCCCCGGGGAGGGGCTCGGGCTCGGCGTGCGGCTCGCGGTCCGCCTCGGCGTCGGGCGTGGGCTCGGCGCGGGGCTCGGGCGGGGCCCGGAACGCGGCGAGGACCGAGTGGGCGATGGCGTGCCGGGGGTCCACGGGCTCGGGCTCGGGTGCCGGCGTACCGACCCCGGTCGGCTCGGCGTGGGGCTCGGCGTGGGGCTCGGCGGGCCCCTCGGCGGCCGGGGCGGCGAGGTCGCGGTCGACGGCGGAGGGGGCGGGGTCGTCCGCGGCGGTGCGGGGCGGGCGCTCGGCCCGGTGGGCGGGCGCGCTCGTCCCGTCGTCGTCGGGGTTGCGGCTCTCGAGCCAGCGGCTCAGCAGGTCGACGGGCGCGTGGCCGCCGTCCCGGGGAGTGCTCATGCCCCACAAACTACGCCGGAGGGGCCGCGTTACGGGGCCGTTCCGCCCCGCCCACCCGTCCCGCCCGGCACGCCGGCAGGCCCTGGCCACTGGCAGACTGGGGCGGCGGGCCACTAGCTCAATGGGCAGAGCATCGGACTTTTAATCCGCTGGTTCAGGGTTCGAGTCCCTGGTGGCCTACCGCTCCCGCCCCACGGAGCGCCACGTCCGGCCCCCCGCCGGGGCGTCGGCCCGCCCGGGCGTAGCGTGCGCGGGTGAGCACGGGACCCGACGGCCGACCGGTCCGCGCGACGTTCCCCTGGGTGCCCGTGCTGGCGCTCCTGCTGGTGGCGCTCAACCTCCGTGCCCCGTTCGTCGGGGTCTCGGTCGTCACCGACGAGCTGCGCTCCGCGCTCGACGCAAGCAGCGGCGAGATCGGGCTCCTGACCAGCCTCCCGGTGCTCTGCTTCGGCCTCGCCGCCCCGCTCGCGCTGGCCGTCGTGCGTCGCCTCGGCGCCGAGGTCGCCGTGGTCGTGTGCCTCGCCGGGGTCGTCCTCGGCAGCCTCGTGCGCTCGACCGGCTCCCTGGCCGGTGCCGCGGTCGGCACCGTCGTGGTCGGTCTCGGCATCACCATCGGCAACATCGTGGTGCCCGTCCTCATCCGCCGCTCCACGCCGCCGGCGTACGTCGGCGCCGTCACCGGCGCCTACACCGCGACCCTCAACATCGGCTCGATGTGCGTCCTCGTGGGTACGGCGCCGCTCGCCGACGCCGCCGGCTGGCAGGTCGCCCTCGTCGCCCCCGCCGTGGTCGCGAGCCTCGCCATCGCGGTGTGGTGGCGCGTGGCGCTCCCGCGCCGGATCCCGGTCGCCCGCGGCGTCGCGGAGGAGCCCGGGGCGGGGGAGTCCGCCGTACCGGCCGACGGAGGCACCCGCGCCCGCCCGCTGTGGCGCGAGCCGGTCGTCCTGCTGCTCGCGCTGGCGTTCGCCGGGCAGGCGACGTCCTACTACTCCCTCACCGCCTGGCTGCCGTCGGTGCTGAGCGACGAGGCGGGTGCCGGCGATGCGGCCGGCGGCCTGGCCGCGGTGTTCCAGGTCGCGGCGATCATCGGCGCGGTGGGGGTGCCGCTGCTGGCGCTGCGCGTGCCGGAGTGGTGCACGGTCGCGCTCGTCGGGGTGCTGTGGACGAGCTTCCCGGTGCAGCTGCTCGCGGCCCCCGACGCCTACCTGCTCGGCAGCCTGCTCGGCGGCGCCGCCCAGGGCGGCGGCTTCTCGGCCATCTTCACCATCATCGCCCGGGTCGCCCGCTCCGACCGGGAGAGCGCGGGCATGTCGACCTTCGTGCAGACGGTCGGGTACGCCGTCGCCGCCGTCGGCCCCACGCTGCTCGGCGCGGTCCACGACGCGACCGGGTCGTGGACGGTGCCGTTGGCCCTCGTCGTCGGGACGACCGCGACGTTCACGGTGGCGGGCTCGGCCGCCGCCCTCAGTGCGCGACGTCGCTGAGGACGGTGTCCCGGCGCCCGGTGGGGAGAGCCGCGGAGCGGTCGTCACGGGCCGCGTAGCCCCCGCGTCACCGGCTCGTAGCGCAGTCTTCACCGCCGTCCGAAAAAAATCGGCCGCCGAGAATGTCGTGCTGGGGGTAGGGGTTGGTACTGTCGGAGACGCAACAGGTGCAAGTTCCAGCAGGTATCGCCCGCGGAGTTTGTGATCCAACGGCGCTTTTCTTCGTGGGCCTACCACTCACGACAGTCGGAGCGACGTATCACCGCATCTGGTGTGGGTCGTCGAAGTGACGGCTCTCGCCCCGACAAGAGGAGAATGAGTCACATGACTCTGGGCACCGTTAAGTGGTTCAACGCTGAGAAGGGCTTCGGCTTCATCGCGCAGGAGGACGGCGGCGACGACGTCTTCGTGCACTACTCGGCGATCCAGTCGCAGGGCTACAAGTCCCTCGACGAGAACCAGAAGGTCGAGTTCGACGTCACGCAGGGCCCCAAGGGCCCGCAGGCGGAGAACGTTCGCGCCGTCTGATCGAGCCTCTCGGACGCACCTGTCCGTAGCTCACGAGGCCCCTCCCGCTCCGGCGGGAGGGGCCTCGTCCCTTTCCCGGCGCCGCCCCTGCGGGCGCGCACTAGGCTCGGGCCCCGTGAGTGCCTCCGCCGAGCTCCCCCACCGACTGCGCGACGCCCTCGTGGCGGCCGACTTCACCGTCGACGCCGTCGCCGAGCTGCTGGGGACGACGGCCCACGCCGCCCTGGCCCGCAACCAGACCGCGCCCGGGCTCGCCCGCACGGGGGACGGATCGCCGCTGGCGACGCTCACCCGGCTGTTCCTGCTGCAGACCGCGGTGCCGGCCTCGGCCGCGGAACAGGCCCTGCCCGGCCTCGTCGACCGGCTCGCCGTCGAGGGGATCCTGGAGGCCGGGGTGGGCGAGGTGCGCGCGCGGCTCGACTGCCGCCCGTACGCCGCCCCCGACGCCGCGGGCGACCACGACTTCTGGGTCGTCAGCGACCTGACGCCGGGCCTCGACGGTGCCCCCAACGTGGTCAGCACCGACCACGTGCTGGGCATCAGCTCCGCCTCGACCTCGTTGGCGCAGCTCACCATCCGCGACGACGTGGCCACCGCGCTCGACCTCGGCACCGGGTGCGGCGTCCAGGCGCTGCACTTGGCCACGCACGCCGGCCGCGTGGTCGCCACCGACGTGAACCCCCGGGCGCTGCGGATCGCCCGGCTCAACGCCGCGCTCAACGACCTCGGCACGGTCGAGGTGCGCGACGGCTCCTACTTCGAGCCCGTCCGCGACGAGCAGTTCGACCTCATCGCCACCAACCCGCCGTTCGTCATCTCGCCGGGCACCCGCGAGCGCCTCGTGTACCGCGACTCCGGGCTGCCGGGCGACCGGGTCGTCGAGGACATCGTGCGCACCGCGCCCCGCCACCTCGTGCCCGGCGGCTGGTGCCAGGTGCTGGCCAACTGGGTCATCGCCCGCGGCACGCCGTGGGACGAGCGGCTCGGGTCGTGGCTCGAGCCGGGCGCCGACGGCGTCGCGTGCGACGCGTTCGTGGTGCAGCGCGAGGTGCTCGACCCCGCGGCGTACGTCGAGCTGTGGCTCGCCGACGAGGGCGCCACGGGGACGCCGGACTACCTGCGCCGCTACGACACCTGGCTCTCGTGGTTCGCCGAGCAGGGCATCGAGGGCGTCGGGTTCGGCTGGATCAACCTGCGGCGCCGTCCGGACGGCGCGCCCGGCAGCCCGGTCACGCGGCTGGAGGAGTGGCCGTACGACGTGGAGCAGCCGATCGCCCCCGCCATCGCCGCGTGGGGTCACGCCATCGACGACCTGGCGGCACTCGACGACGCCGCGCTGCTGGGTGCCCGGCTGCGGGTGCGGGCCGACGTGCGGCAGGAGAACGTCGGGGCTCCGGGCGCCGCCGACCCCGAGGCCATCGTGCTGCGCCAGCAGCGCGGCTTCCGCCGCGGGCACGCCGCCGACACGGTCACGGCGGGCCTCGTCGGGGCCTGCGACGGCGACCTCGCCGTCGGCCAGCTGCTCGACGCCCTCGCCCAGCTGCTCGACGAGGACGCCGCAGGGCTGCGCACGACGTACCTCCCCGTGGTGCGGGGCCTCGTGGCCGACGGCTTCCTCGAGGTCTGAGCCCGGCGGGCCTCAGGCGGCGTCCCCGGCCGCCTCGGCCAGTGCGCGGTCGCGGGCCCGCACGAGCTGGCGCCGGGTGCTCGTGGTGAGCACCCCCGCCCACCCGGTGGCCAGGAGGTCCGACCCGACCCCGACGTGGTGGTGTCTCCACGGCCAGCGCGGCCCCAGGGAACGCTGCACGACCTGACCCGTCGAGCTCAGCTGGCCGCGGAGCCCGAGCAGCTCCCGCACGACCGCCTGGGTGGCGCCCGGCACGAACAGCCCGTTGGCCCGGCCGACGACCCAGCACACGCCGCCGGCGACCTGCGCCGCGGTGCGCGACCCCGTCAGCAGCAGCGGGTCGTCGGTGCAGAGGTGGTCGACGACGCGGTGCAGCGCCGCCTCGACGTCGGCGTCGAAGCAGCGCTCGGCGACCGCGGAGACGAGGTCGCGAACGACGGCCCGGCGCTCGAGCACCCCGCTGGGCACCCCGAGCGGGGCCTCGCCGGGGGCCGGTGCCTCCGGGGTCAGGGCCAGCAGCGCCTCCCGGCCGCCGACCAGGTCGTCCAGCCAGGCGAGCACCTGCGCGTGACGGGGCGGCGGGGGCGGGGCCGGGTCGGGGGCCGGACGACGGGGGCGGTCCAGGGCCTCGGCGACCCCCGCCCACGGCGTCAGCTCGACGGGCTCCGTCCACGCGTCGACGAGGCGGCCGTCGACGAGCACGAGGTGGGTCAGGCGGTCGCCGCGCTCGAACGCCGGGCGGGGCGGGGCGAGGCCGCCGACCTCCGCGCGGCGCGTGGGTTCCGTCTCGTCGTCGCGCCACCGCTCGGGCGGCGGGTCGGGCCAGTCGTCGTACATCTCGTGCTCCCCCTCGGTCGTGTGGTGGCAGCCACCCTGGCACCGCGCGCCGACCTCCCGGCCCGCTCCTCCACAGGTCCGGCGCGGGCCCGCGGGCCTGGGGACGACGCCGCCTCGACTCGCGTCCCCGTCGGGGTTCCGCGCTACTGTGACCCGCCGTGGGGGCCCGGAGATGGGTCGCGGTCCTCGCGTGACGCAGTGGGAGAGGGAGTCGTGGCACACAAGCTGGTGATCGTCGAGTCGCCTGCGAAGGCCCGGACGATCGCGGGTTACCTGGGCGAGGGGTACGTCGTGGAGTCCTCGATCGGGCACATCCGCGACCTGCCCAACAACGCCGCGGACACCCCCGCCAAGATCAAGGACAAGCCGTGGGGCCGCCTCGCGGTCGACGTCGACAACGGCTTCGAGCCCTACTACGTGGTGCCCCGCGACAAGAAGTCCCACATCAGCAAGCTCAAGGGCCTGCTGAAGGGCGCCGACGAGCTCTTCCTCGCCACCGACGGCGACCGCGAGGGCGAGGCCATCGCGTGGCACCTGCTCGACGAGCTGAAGCCGAAGAACATCCCCGTCAAGCGGATGGTCTTCCACGAGATCACCAAGCAGGCCATCCTCGAGGCGGCCGAGCACCCGCGCGAGCTGGCGATGGACCTGGTGGAGGCGCAGGAGACCCGTCGCATCCTCGACCGCCTCTACGGCTACGAGGTCTCGCCGGTGCTGTGGCGCAAGGTGATGAGCGGCCTGTCCGCGGGCCGCGTGCAGTCGGTCGCGACCCGCCTCGTCGTGGACCGCGAGGCCGAGCGCCTGCGGTTCCGCCCGGCGTCGTACTGGGACCTCGAGGGCACCTTCGACGCCGGCAGCGACCACGACCAGCGGATGTTCCCGGCGAAGGTCCACTCCGTCGACGGCGCCCGCGTCGCCCGGGGCTCGGACTTCGGCCCCGACGGCCTGCTGAAGACCGCCTCCGAGGGCAAGGTCGTCCACCTCGACCGCGCCCGCGCCGAGGGCCTCGTCGGCGCGCTCGCCGAGTCGACGTACGACGTGCGCTCGGTCGAGTCGAAGCCCTACAAGCGCTCGCCGTACGCGCCGTTCCGCACCACGACGCTGCAGCAGGAGGCGAGCCGCAAGCTCGGGATGAGCGCGAGCGTGACCATGTCGGTCGCGCAGCGGCTCTACGAGAACGGCTTCATCACCTACATGCGCACCGACTCGACCACCCTCTCGGAGGGCGCGGTCGCCGCGGCCCGCGACCAGGTCCGCGAGCTGTACGGCGCGGAGTACGTGCCGGACCGGCCCCGGGTCTACGCGAGCAAGGTCAAGAACGCGCAGGAGGCGCACGAGGCCATCCGCCCCGCGGGCGAGTCGTTCCGCACGCCGGCGCAGACCGGGCTGACGGGGGAGCAGTTCCGCCTCTACGAGCTCATCTGGATGCGCACGGTCGCCTCGCAGATGCGCGACGCCGTCGGCCAGTCGGTCTCGATCCGCATCGGTGGCACCGCGGCGACCGGCGAGGACGTCGTCTTCTCCGCGTCGGGTCGCGTCATCACGTTCCACGGGTTCCTCAAGGCGTACGTCGAGGGCACCGACCACGGCGCCGCCAGCGACGACCAGGAGACACGCCTGCCGGCGCTCGCCGAGGGCGACGCCGTCTCGGCCGCGTCGCTCACCGCGAACGGCCACGAGACCAAGCCCCCGTCGCGCTACACCGAGGCGACGCTGATCAAGGAGCTCGAGGACCGGGAGATCGGCCGCCCGTCGACGTACGCCTCGATCATCGGCACGATCCTCAACCGCGGCTACGTCTACAAGAAGGGCACCGCGCTGGTGCCCGCGTGGCTCGCCTTCTCCGTGGTGCGGCTGCTCACCGAGCACTTCCCCCGCCAGATCGACTACGAGTTCACCGCCCAGATGGAGGACGTGCTCGACGAGATCGCCGCGGGCCGCTCGGACCGCAACACCGAGCTCGCGGAGTTCTACTTCGGCAGCGGCGACGTGGACGGGCTGAAGAAGCTCGTCAACGAGCTGGGCGACATCGACGCGAAGGGGCTCGCGACCATCCCGCTGCCGTTCGGCGCCTCCGCGGAGGAGTCGGACATCCACCTGCGGGTCGGCAAGTACGGCCCCTACCTGGAGGGCCCCGGCGACGACGGCACGGCCTTCGCGAAGCGGGCGAACGTGCCCGACGACCTGCCCCCCGACGAGCTGACGCTGGAGAAGGCCGAGGAGCTGCTGGCCAACCCGGCCGGTGAGGAGCGCGAGCTCGGCCGCCACCCGGAGACGGGCCTCGTCGTCGTGGCCAAGAACGGTCGGTTCGGTCCCTACGTCACCGAGCTGCTGCCCGAGGACGCGCCGAAGTCGGCGAAGCCGCGCACCGGCTCGCTGTTCTCCTCGATGACGCTCGACACGGTGACCATCGACCAGGCCGTCAAGCTGCTGAGCCTGCCGCGCGTCGTGGGCACCGACGCCCAGGGCGTGGAGATCACGGCGCAGAACGGCCGCTACGGCCCGTACCTGAAGAAGGGCACGGACTCGCGCTCGCTCACGAGCGAGGACCAGATCTTCGACATCACCCTCGACGAGGCGCTCGCGATCTACGCGCAGCCGAAGCAGCGGGGTCGCGCCGCGGCCGCGCCGCCGCTCAAGGAGCTCGGCAACGACCCGGTCTCCGGCCAGCCGATCGTGGTGAAGGCCGGTCGCTTCGGCGAGTACGTGACCGACGGCGAGTTCAACGCGACGCTGCGCAAGGACGACTCGGTCGAGGCCGTGACGCTCGAGCGGGCGGCGGAGCTGCTGGCCGAGCGCCGCGCGAAGGGCCCCGCCACGAAGAAGGGCGCCAAGAAGGCGCCGGCCAAGAAGGCCCCCGCGAAGAAGACGGCGGCGAAGAAGACCGCCGCCAAGAAGACCACCGCCAAGAAGACGACCGCGGGGAAGACCACGAAGGCCACGGCCAAGAAGGCCTGACCGCGGGCCGCGCTCAGCCGAGCGCGGCCCGCAGGTTCTCCGGCGTGAGCCGGCGGGGCCCGACGTAGTAGAGCGTCGCCCCCGCCGGCACCCGCGTCGCCCAGTCGGGGCTGACGTGCACGTCGCCGTCGACGCCGAGGGCCAGCACCGTGGTGGCGCTGGTCTCGCCGAGCGTGCGCTGCCACTCGCCGTACGTCGCGTCGGCGCCGTCGGGCACGACCGTCGACCAGGTGCTCGGCCCGCCGGGGGTCATCAGCTCGTCGTACACGGTCGCGATGCCGGGGTCGGCCAGCTCGTCGAGGACGAGCCCCAGCGCGTGCCACTGCACGCAGTGCACCGTGGGGTCGATGCGGCGCACGGTACGACGTCGCGCGACGTCGCGCAGGGTGACGACCGTGTGGACTCCCGGCGCGGCCTCCTCGGCCGCCACGGTGAGCGTGATGGCCTCGTTGTCGTCGCGGGCGTCGACGAGCACGGCGGAGGCCCGGTCGATCGCGGCCCGCCGCAGCACGGCCAGGTCGGTCAGGTCGCCGCGCACGAACTCGACCCCCGCGACGTCGACCAGGGGGTGCTGGGGCACCTGGTCCTCCCAGGCGCACACGACGATCGTGGTGTCGTCCTCCGCGCGCAGGTCGGCGACGAGCCGGTCGGTGCGCCCGGCGGTGTAGCCGACCAGCACGAGGTGGCCGGAGAGGTCGAGGCTGAGGAGGCCGTTCATGCGTCGTCCCTTCGCGTTCGCCAGCGTGGCGGCGAGGTGGGTGAAGAAGGTGGTGAGGGTGGCCACGCCTCCGGCGACGACGTAGGCGCCCACGAGCCGGCCGCCCGTCGTGACCGGGAAGTAGTCGCCGTACCCCACCGTGGAGGCCGTGACGAGGAACCACCACCAGTAGTTGGCGGGGTCGGCGATGTCTCCGTCGGGCTCGAGCAGGGCCATCGCGGCCCAGCTGGTGCTGAACACGACGAGCAGCACGATCAGGGGCGTGCGCCACGTGACGCGCGAGGTGAACCGGGCCCAGAGCCGGGCGAGGACGAAGACCATCAGTAACCCACCCAGGCGTGCTCGGAGTAGCGCAGGATCGCGGGGTCCAGGAGCGTCGACACGTCACCGGGGCGATCGGCCATGTCGGGCGGGAAGACCGCCGCCGCGTCGAGCACGCCCGGGGAGGCGAAGCGCGTCGCCGGGGCCCCGGCCGCGATGTCGAGGGGCGGCGCGACCGTCGCGCCCGTGCCGTCCGTGCCGCCGGGGCCGTCGGCGGTCGCCAGCACCCAGCCCCAGTCGCCGAAGGACGGCACGTCCGCGTGGTACGGCGTCGTGGCGAAGCCGGCGTCGGCGAGCGTGCGTCGCACGCACCAGAACGCGTCGGGGGCGAAGAAGGGTGAGCCCGACTGCACGACCAGCCGCGCGTCGGGGGCGAGGAGCGAGCGCAGCGTCGCGTAGTGCTCCCGCGAGTAGAGCTTGGCCAGCGCGGGCGAGTCCGGGTCCGGGTAGTCCACGACCACCACGTCGTAGCTCTCCCCGGCGTCGGCGGCGCCGCGGGCCCACGAGAACGCGTCGGCGGCCTCGTAGGTCACCCGGGGGTCGGCCCACGCGTCCTCGTTGAGGTCGCGGATCGGCTCGTAGCGGCGGGCCAGGTCGACGACCGCCGGGTCGAGGTCGACGAGCGTGACCTCCTCGACGTCGTCGTACCCCAGCACCTCGCGCAGCGCCAGGCCGTCCCCGCCGCCGAGCACGAGCACCCGGGCGTGCGGGCCCGCCATGGCCGGGTGCACGAGCATCTCGTGGTAGCGGTACTCGTCCACGGACGAGAACTGCAGGTCGCCGTCGAGGTAGAGCCGCACGTCGTCGAACTCCGCACCCTGGAACCACCCGCGGGTCACGACGATCGACTGGTACGCCGACCGCTCGCTGTGGACGATCGGGTCGCGGTAGAGCGCCTGCTGGGCCGTCGCCTCGAAGGCGCTCGCCCGCCACGCCATGAGCCCCAGGGCCAGCGCGGTGACGACGCACGCGGAGACCGCGACGAGCAGCGGCGTACGGGTGCGGGCCCGGCGGCCCAGGGCGAGCGCCACGACGGCGGCGGCGGCCACGTTGAGCGCGGCCGTGGCCAGCGCGCCGTCGAGCAGGCCGAGCAGGGGGAGCAGCAGGAAGGGGAACGCGAGGCCGCCGACGAGCGCTCCGACGTAGTCGACGGCGTTGATGTCGGCGACGGCGTGGGCCGCGTCCTGGCGGCGCAGCTGCTGCAGCAGCGCCATGAGCAGCGGGATCTCGGCCCCGACCAGCAGGCCGATGGCGAAGGACGCGACGACCATCGCCGGGGTGTAGAGCGAGAGCCAGGCGAAGGCGGCGTACAAGGCGGGCACGGAGAAGCCGCCGACGACCGCGAGCGCGAGCTCGACGCCGACGAAGGCGCGCAAGGGGTGGCCGAGCAGCGGCTTGGCCGCGACGGCGCCCACACCCATCGCGAACATGGTCACCGCGAGCACGAGGGAGGTCTGGGTGACGGTGTTGCCGAGCAGGTAGCTGCCGAGGGTGACGAGGGAGAGCTCGTAGACGAGGCCGCACGCGGCGCACACGAAGACCGCGGCGAGCACGACCACGCGCAGCGCGCGCGCCGAGACCCCCCGGGGCGCGGCGCCGGCCCCGGGGGCGGGAGCGGTGGTGGCGCTCAGCTGATCGACGCGGCGACGACCAGGCCGACCGCGAGCTGGACCGCGACCGCGACGTACGCCGCCGGGTCGTCGGAGTCGTCGACCACCAGCTCGGCGAGGCTGCCCGGGGTCACCAGGTCGAGGAGCCAGAACGAGAGGCCGAGCAGGGCGACGCCGATGAGGCCGAAGACCGAGGCCTCCAGCAGCGTGTCCCACGTGTCGCCCTGGGCCGTCCAGAACGCCGTGGCGATGATGAACCCGAGTGAGACCTGGGTCGAGGCCAGCACCAGGGCGGCGTCGCGGCGGTGCTCGACGAAGACCTGCCGGCCGAGGTGGCCCGGGGTCAGCAGGTCGACCATGAAGTAGCCGATGACGAGCAGGAGGAGGCCGACCCCGGCGAAGGCCAGGGTCGCGAGGGACTCGTCGAGGAGCTCGGGCATGTCGTGCCTTTCGGTGCGGGTCGGTGCTCGTGGGGTGCGCGTGCTGTGCCGGGGTGGAGCAGGTGGTGCGGGTGGTGCGGGCGGTCGGCCGGGTCACTTCCCGGAGCCGGAACCGCCCCCGCGGTAGCTGCTGCCGCCGCCCCCGCCGCCGTAGTAGCCGCCCCAGAAGCCCACGAAGGTGCTGTTGTTGGAGTAGCCGCGGTCGAACTCGTCGAGGGTGATGCGCGAGCCGTCGCCGTCGTCCGAGACCGTCACCATCCAGTCGTTGCTGTAGCGCAGGAAGGCCCGGCCGTCGGCCTCGCGACGGTCCGACGGGTTCGTGCCGGCGGCGATGGCGGCGGCGGTGGTCGTGACGTCGTCGTCCGAGCGCCACGTGACCGTCTCGTCGTCGGGGTCGGAGCCCGAGACGTGCTCGTAGTGGTCGTCGATCCAGTCCTTCGGGCCGTTGCCGAAGCCGCCGAAGAGGATCGGGACGAGCACGATGCCGACGAGGAGGAGGGCCCCGACGATCAGCAGGCCCTTGGCGCGTGAGCTCACGGGCGACCCTCTCAGCGGGCGCCGGGCTCGTCGGAGCCCGGGTAGACGGTGAGCTCCCACGGCTGGAGGGGCTCGCCGAGCGAGGCCTCCCAGCTGCCGCCGAAGTTCTCGAAGCCGAGCAGGTGCTTGCCGTCGGCGCTGGCGTAGTCGACGTACTCCGCGGTGCCCTGCGGGGCGGTACCCGTCGAGCCCTGGGAGCGGAAGGCCGCGGAGCCCCGCTCCTGCAGCCGGTAGGCCACGCCGCCGACGATGACGTCGCGGTCGCCGGGAGCGCCCTGCTCGACGTCGCCCGCGGGGATGCCGCGCCACAGCGCGACCTCGAAGCCCTCGTCGTCCTCCACCGAGAGCCAGCGGCGGGCCTCGGCGTCGTCGAGGAAGTGCTCGGTCCACGTGTAGCCGGACTCGTCGAAGTCGAGGCGGCCGCGGACGAAGAGCATCGCGCCCTGGTACTCCACGATGTCGCCCACCCGCAGGCGTCGCAGCGGCTCGACGGAGGCCAGGTCGTTCTCGGCGATCACGTCACCGGGCGGTCGGGAGCCGCTGGTCGCGGGCTTGCGCGTGCGCGCCACGACGACGGCGGCCGCGACGGCAGCGGCCAGCACCAGCAGCAGGATGAGCCACCACACGGACGATCACTCCTCAGGGGGTCGGACGGGATCCGGAGCCTCGTTACCCCGCGCCCGGACGCCCAAACCCCACCACGCCGCGCCGGGGACCGCCAGCCCCGTCCACAGGTCGGCGGCCGCCACCACCCCGCGGGTGGCCGGGTGTCGGTGCGACCTCGTAGGTTCGTCGCCGTGAGCGTCCCCCCCGTGCCCCCGCCGCCGACGGACGGGACCCCCGCCCCCGTCCGCACGAGCACCGGGGTCTTCGTCTGCCTCGAGGGCGGCGACGGTGGCGGCAAGTCGACGCAGTCGGCCCTGCTCGTCGAGCGGCTGCGGGCGGGGGGCTACGAGGTGGTGCCGACGTTCGAGCCCGGCGACACCGCGGTGGGCCGCGAGCTGCGCCGCATCGTGCTCGACCCGGCCACCGGCGACCTCGCGGCCCGCACCGAGGCGCTGCTCTACGCCGCCGACAAGGCGGAGCACGTCGAGCGCGTCGTGCTGCCCGCGCTGGAGCGCGGCGCGGTGGTGGTGACGGACCGGTACGTCGACTCCACCCTCGCCTACCAGGGGGCCGGCCGGGCGCTCGGCGACGCGCTGGCCGGGCTCGAGCAGGTCGCCCGCTGGGCCACCCGGGGGCTGCGTCCCCACCTGACCGTCGTGCTCGACGTGCCGCCGGCGGCCGGGCTGGGCCGTCTCGAGGGCCGCGACCGCATCGAGGCCGAGTCCGCCGAGTTCCACGAGCGCGCCCGCCAGGCGTTCCTGGCCCTCGCGGCCCAGGACCCGGCCCACTACCTCGTCGTCGACGCGCGGGGCACCCGCGCGGAGATCGCGTCGGCGGTGTGGGAGCGCGTCGCCCCGCTGCTGGGCCAGGCAGTCCGCGGCGACGGGGCCGACCAGACCGGCGGGGAGGGCGCGTGAGCGTCTGGGACGGCCTCGTGGGCCAGCGCCCGGCCATCGCCGCGCTGGCCCCGGCCGCGCGGGAGGGCCGGGGCATGACGCACGCCTGGCTCTTCACGGGCCCGCCCGGCTCGGGTCGCTCCAACGCGGCGATCGCGTTCGCCGCCGCGCTGCAGTGCGAGCGGGGCGGCTGCGGCGAGTGCCACGACTGCCGCACCGTGCTGGCCGGCTCGCACGCCGACGTCGGCGTCATCCGCACCCAGCGCCTGTCCATCGGCGTCGACCAGGTGCGGGACCTGGTGCGCCGCTCCGCCCTCGCCCCGGTCGGGCGGCGCTGGCAGGTGCTGGTCGTGGAGGACGCCGACCGGCTCACCGACCAGGCGTTCAACGCGTTGCTCAAGGCGATCGAGGAGCCGACGGAGCGCACGGTGTGGATGCTGTGCGCCCCCACGGTCGAGGACGTGCTGCCGACCATCCGCTCGCGCTGCCGGCTCGTCACGCTGACGACCCCGGCGGCGGCCGACGTGGCCGCGTTCCTCGAGCGCACCTGCGACGTGCCGCCCGACCTCGCGGCGTACGCGGCCCGCGCCAGCCAGGGCCACATCGGCCGGGCGCGGGCGCTCGCCACGGACGAGGCGACCCGGCAGCGGCGGGCGGCGGTGGTCGCTCTCCCGGGGCGGCTGCGGTCGCTCGGCGCGGCGATGACGGCGGCCGCGACCCTCAACGAGACGACGAGGCAGGAGGCCGAGGCCATCACGGTCGAGCTCGACGCGGCCGAGCGCGCCGACCTCGACGCGGCGTACGGCGTGGTCGAGCGGGGCCGCCGGCCGCGGGAGTACGCGCCCGCCCGCGCCGCGCTCGAGCGCGAGCAGAAGTCGCGGGCCAAGCGTCGCCACCTCGACGTGGTCGACCGGGCGCTGACGGACCTGGTGTCGGTCTACCGCGACGCCGTCGCGCTGGCCGTCGGCGCGGGCGGCGAGCTGGTCAACGAGGAGCTGCGCGACGACGTGCAGGTGCTCGCCGACCAGCGCGGCGCCGAGGGCTGCCTGCGGTGCATCGACGCGATCTTCGCGGCCCGCGAGCAGATGCTGGAGTTCAACGTCCCTGTCATGCTGGCGCTCGAGTCGATGGCGGCGGGTCTCCTGCCGACGACCGGTGGTGTCGGCGCGGGGACCTCGACGAGGGTGGGGGACGCGTGAGGCGAGGAGCAGTCCTGGCGTTGGTGCTGGCACTGGTGGTGGTCGTGGCGGGAGCCGTGACCGCGGTGGTGCTGGTGAGGGGTGGCGGTGATGACGTCCGCGAGACCGGCGGGCGTCAGGAGGCCGCCGGCGACGGCGCCTCGACGGAGGACGACGACGCCCGCACCCCGCCGAGCCCGGAGCTCGAGCCGTTCTACTCCCAGGAGATCGACTGGGAGGAGTGCGACGACGAGGGCGACGAGTTCGACTGCGCCCAGCTCGAGGTGCCGCTCGACTACGCCGAGCCCGACGGCGAGACCATCGAGCTCAAGCTCGTGCGGGACCCCGCCGACGAGCCCGACGACCGGATCGGCTCGCTCGTGGTGAACCCCGGCGGCCCCGGGGCGCCGGGCTCCGAGATGGCGACGCGGGGCAGCGCGGCGTACGGGCAGGTGCTGCTCGACCGCTTCGACGTCGTGGGCTTCGACCCGCGCGGCACCGGCGCCAGCCGCCCGATCGACTGCCTCTCCGACGCCGAGCTCGACGCCTACCTGGCCGACTCCGTCGACCCGACGACGCCGGAGGGCGTGGCCGAGGTCGAGGGCTGGCAGCAGCGGATGGGCGAGGGCTGCGCCGTGCTGTCGGGCGACCTCGTCGACCACGTCTCCACCGTCGAGAGCGCCCGCGACATGGACGTGCTGCGCGCCGCGGTGGGGGACTCCTCGCTGCACTACCTGGGCTTCTCCTACGGCACCACGCTGGGCGCGACATACGCCGAGTACTTCCCCGAGCGCGCCGGCTCGCTGGTGCTCGACGGCGCGACCGACCCGTCGCTCTCGCGCATCGACGGGTCGCTGAGCCAGGTCGCCGGCTTCGAGCTGGCGTGGGACAACTACCTGGCCGACTGCGTCGAGACCGCGTGCTCGCTGGGCGCGACGGTGGAGGAGGCCGACGCGGCGGTGAACGGCTTCCTCGACGGCCTGCTCGCGCAGCCGCTGGCCGTCGGTGACCGCGAGCTGACGCAGGCGCTGGCCACGACCGGCATCCAGGCCGCGCTCTACAGCGAGGACAGCTGGACCTACCTGACCCAGGGCCTCGAGACCGCGTTCGCCGGCGACGGCACGCTGCTGCTCCTGCTGGCCGACCTGTACGCCGACCGCAACGAGGACGGCAGCTACAACTCCAACCTCATGGAGGCGTTCTACGCCATCTCGTGCCTCGACGACCCGACCAGCCTGACGCCGCAGGAGG
This sequence comes from Nocardioides sp. ChNu-99, assembly GCF_029493445.1. NCBI lineage: Bacteria > Bacillati > Actinomycetota > Actinomycetes > Propionibacteriales > Nocardioidaceae > Nocardioides > Nocardioides sp. ChNu-99. The sequence goes on from NZ_JAHWBL010000020.1 coordinate 15,512, forward strand.
CCGCGCCGTACGCGGACGACTTCGCCGCCGCCTCGCCCACCTTCGGCGAGGGCGGCCAGCTCGGTCTCGGCTGGTGCAGCGGGTACCCGGGGCGCACGAGCGAGGAGCGCCGCGAGATCCGCGGCGCCGGCGCGGAGCCCATCCTCGTCGTCGGTACGACGGGCGACCCGGCCACGCCGTACGAGGAGGCCGTCGCGATGGCCGAGCAGCTCGAGTCGGGCGTCCTGCTGACCCGGGAGGGCGAGGGTCACACCGCCTACGGCTCGGGCAACGACTGCATCGACGAGACCGTGGAGGCGTTCCTCGTCGACGGCGAGGTGCCGGACGACGGCACGACCTGCGCAGCCTGAACCACCCGTCCCCCGGTCACCGCGGGTCGTAGGGCTCGGCGATCTGTCGGATGCGGGCCGTGGCCAGCTCGATCATGAGGCGCGCGGCCGGTGAGAGGGTCGCCCCGGCCCGGTGCACGACGGCGAGGCTGTCGTACTGCCGCGGGCGCAGCGACACGTAGCCGGCGCCCGGCGCCAGGCGGGGGAGCAGCTGCACGGCCGCGCCCTTGGGGATGACGGAGTCGGCCAGGCCCATGCCGACGAGCTCGACGGCCGTCTCGACGTCCTCCACCTCGATGCGCGTCATCGGGTTGCGCCCCGTCTCGTGGAGCATCTGGCGCAGCACCATCCGGGTGGAGTCGACGGCCCGCCACGTGGTCTCGGGCATGACGAGCTTGGCCAGCGACAGCCGGTGCGCCGTGACGGGCGTGGCGAGGTGGGCGGGATCGGCGCTGATGTAGACCAGCTCGTCCTTGGCCACCGGGGTGACGCTCATGCCCTCGCTGCTCGCGGCCGGCACCGCGATCATCGCCGCCTCGAGCCGACCGCGGCGCAGGTCCTCCTGCACGTCGGTGGAGTTCTGGCCGATGAGCTCCACCCGCACGCCGGGGTAGCGCTCCAGCACGTCGGCGACGAGCCCGGCCCCGGCGTACAGCCGCGCGGTGCCGAACATCCCGAAGCGGATGGTGCCGGTCTCGAAGTTGCGCGCGCTGGCGACCGCGCGGCGCGCCTCGTCGGCGGCGGCCAGCGTGCGCTCGGCGTGCGGGCGCAGCTCGTCGGCCATCGTGGTCGGCACCACGCCGCGGCCGACGCGACGGAAGAGGGGCACGTCGAGGGTCTTCTCCAGCGCCCGGATCTGCTCCGAGACGCTCGGCTGGGCGTACCCCAGCTCGGCCGCGGCCGCCGTCAGCGAGCCGTGCTCGTAGGTGGCGAGGAAGCAGCGGAGCTGGTGGAGCGAGAGCACGGTCACAACCATAGGTCAGACCTAGGGTTCCTGCTGGGAAGTGAGGCTACCCCTTGAATCTCGATGACGAGAGACTCGTGGTGTCACCGATCTGACCCCGAGGAGGTCCCCGTGTTCGTCCACCACTGCACCGCGTGCCGGAAGCAGCAGCTCACCTTCGACTCGCAGTTCACCGCGGTCCGCGCCGTCGAGGGCGGCTACGAGGCCACCTTCACCTGCTGGTGCGGCGCCGAGCAGACGCACCTGAGCGACGGCGCCCGCGCCGCCCGCCTGGCCCTCGCGGCCTGACCGACCCGACCCGCGGCCCCCGCGGACCCGATTTCGCCTCCGCGACGGACGTCCCTATACTTCTGCGGGTCGTCCGTCATGGCGGACGGCGCGCCGCCTTAGCTCAGTCGGTAGAGCGAATCACTCGTAATGATTAGGTCGTCAGTTCGATTCTGACAGGCGGCTCCGGCACGTGGCCCCCTGACCTGCAGCGATGCAGGGCGGGGGGCTTCGTCGTACCCGGGGTGGTAGGAGAGAGGCCATGACCCCCGCGACCCCCGCGACCCCCGTGACCCCCGCGATCACCGCCGTCCGGATGACCGGCGCCGCCCACCGCGAGGAGCTGCCGCTCCTCGTCCTCGGGCCGTCGCTCGGCACGTCCGCCGCCACGCTGTGGACCACCTGCGCGGCCGGGCTGACCGACGCCTTCGACGTCCTCGCCTGGGACCTGCCCGGCCACGGGCACAACAGCTCGGTGCCCGACGAGCCGTGGACCGTCGCGGACCTGGCCCGCGGGGTGCTGACCGTGATCGACGACGTGCTCGCGCAGCGCGGGGAGGTCGGCGGCACGTTCGCGTACGCCGGTGACTCGGTCGGCGGAGCGGTCGGCCTGCAGCTGCTCCTCGACGTCCCGGCCCGGGTCGAGGGCGCCGTGCTGCTGAGCACCGGCGCCCGGATGGGCACCCCCGAGCTGTGGGCCGACCGGGTGGAGCGCGTGCGCGCCGGAGGTACGGCGGCCGTGGTCGCCACCGCGGCCGAGCGCTGGTTCGCCCCCGACTTCCTCGACCGGCGACCGTCGGTCGGCTCGGCCCTCCTGGTCGCGCTGCAGGAGACGGCGGACGAGGGCTACGTCCAGGTGTGCCGAGCGATCGCGGCGTTCGACGTGCGCGAGCGGCTCGCGGAGGTCACGGCCCCCGTGCTCGCCGTGGCCGGCGCCGTCGACGCGGCCACCCCGACCGCCGCCCTCGAGGAGATCGCCGCCGGCGTGCGGGACGGCCGGCTCGTCGTGCTCCCCGACGTCGCGCACCTGCCGCCGGCGGAGGCGCCCGAGACCGTCGCCGCGCTGGTGCGCGAGCACCTGCTCGGCGAGACCGCGCCGTCGACACCCGTCACCTCGGCGGCACGCGACGACCGCTCGGCGCGGCACGAGACCGGCGACCTGGTGCGCCGCGAGGTGCTGGGAGACGCCCACGTCGACCGGGTGGTCGGGGAGACCACCGACTTCACCGACGACTTCCAGGAGCTGGTCACCGACCACCTCTGGGGCGGCGTCTGGGCCCGCCCCGGCCTCGACCGGCGGAGCCGGTCCCTCGTCGCGCTCACCGCCCTGGTGGCGCAGGGCCACCACGAGGAGCTCGCCGTGCACGTGCGGGCCGCGCTGCGCAACGGGCTGCGCGCCGACGAGATCAAGGAGGTGCTGCTGCAGACGGCGGTCTACTGCGGCGTCCCCGCGGCCGGCGCGGCCTTCCGCATCGCCCAGGAGGTGCTGGCGGAGGAGGGGCTGGCCTGACCCGGCGTCGTGGCGCGGCCGGGCCGTTCCCGCCCGCGGGGCGTCCGTCGTCGGTAGGTTCCGGTGCCGTGGGGGACGCGGGGCAGAGCGACGAGCGGGACGCGCGCGGAGAGCGTGCGCATCGGGGCGTTGACGACGCAGGAAAAGTGGGCGGTGCTGTCGTGCGCGCTCGTGGCGGTCTCTGCCGTCTTGGGTTCGGATGACGATCCTTCAGTGCTGGACCACGTGCTCGACGCCTTCGTCCTCGCCTCGTTCGCCGGCCTCCTCTGCTGGACCGTCTGGGCCTGGTGGCACCGCCGCCGCACGGGCCAGGACGTGGCACGCTGCGTCGGCGTGGTCGCCACGTGGCGGACCGCCAGCACCTGCCCGACCTGCGGGGCGCCCGTGGTGGGCGAGCGCCGCGGCTACGACAGCCGGCTCGGGCCGCTGCACCGCGAGCGCTACACGTGCGCGGCCGCAGGCCCGGCGCACCTCGACGACACGTGGCCCGTGCGGGACCGCGGTGGGAAGGACGTGGCGCGATGAACCCCGACGACCTCGGCGACGACCTCGTGCTCGACTTCGTCCCCGCGCTGGTGGCGGTGCTGCTCGCGACCGAGCGCGCCAAGGGCGAGCCGCTCGCCGAGGCGGAGGTGCTGGCGGTGCGCGACGGCGCGACCTGCGTGCGGGTGCCGCGCTCGGTCGCCGCGGCGCTGGCCGAGCAGCGCGGCTACGACGACCTCGACCCCGAGCGGGTCTGGGAGGAGTGGCAGGCGGTCCGCCGCTCCTGGGAGTGACGCGAGCCGGACGTCAGGCGCCCTGCTCCTCCTCGCGCAGCCGCGGCGGCGTGAAGGTCTCCGGGTGGAAGCCGGTCTTGTCGGCGTAGAACTCCCGCACCCGGTCCATGTCCGCGCGCACGTCGCCGGACGGGTGGAACGTCGGGCCCCAGCCCACGGTGCGGCTCGGCACGTCGAGGTAGGCGAGCGTGATGGGCAGGCCCGTCTGCTGGGCGATGCGGTAGAAGCCGGACTTCCAGTACTCGCCCTTGCTCCGGGTGCCCTCGGCGGCCAGGCCGAGCAGGAAGGGGTGGTCGCCCTCGGCCTGCGCGAGGAGGGCGCGGACCGTCGTACCGGGGTTCTTCCGGTCGAGCTCGACGGCGCCCGTCGCGCGCAGCAGGGGGCCGAGCGGGCCGCGGAACATCTCCTTCTTGACCAGCAGGCCGATGCGGATCCCGTAGGACCAGCCGAGCAGGAGGGTGAGCACCCAGTCCCAGTTCGAGGTGTGGGGGGCGCCGACGAGGACGCCCCGCTCGGGCACCTCGCCGACGGCGCGCCACCGCGCGGCCTTGAGGACGAGACGGGCCACCGTGCGGCGGATCAGGAAGTGACGCTTCACCTCCTGACCGTACCCGGCGCGGGCCCCGCTCAGCCGTCCCGGTCCGGCGCCGAGCCCCCCGCGCCGTCGACCTCGCCGGTGCGCGCGAGCGTGTCGGCCAGCATCGTGCGCAACGTCCAGGCGAGGTCGGCCGGGTCGCTGGCGGGGCCGCTCTCGAAGCCGACGAGCACGTACATCCCGGCGACCGCGGTACGGCGGGCCAGCTCGCCGTCGCCGAGCACGGCCTCCATCGACTCCGCGAGGTGGCGCAGCCGCTCGGCGTCCACCTCCTGCTGCACGGCCCGCACCTCGGGGTCGTGGGCCGCCCAGACGCGGATCGCGGCCTCCGAGGCGTGCGGCAGCCCCAGGGCGACCTCGACCAGTGCCTCGAGCCGGTCGACGTCGCCCACGACGGAGCGCGTGCGGGTGATCAGCTCGTCGCTGCGGCTCGCCCGCCAGTGCCGGATGAGTGCGGACGTGTAGGCCGGCCAGCCGTCGAAGAAGTGGTAGAAGGGCCCGGTCGAGGTGCCGGCCTCCGCGCACACCGCGGCCAGCTTGAGCCCGGCGTGCCCGTGCTCGGCGAGGATCGCGAGGCCGGCCTCGAGGTAGCGCTCCTGCCCGCGGGTCCGCCGTACCGCCGCTGCGCCCTCCCCGTCCACCTCCACGGCCGCGACGGTACCGGCGTACCCGTTGCACGTCCCTGTAACTCGACTTACAGTCCGAGGACCGCCCCCTGGAGGTGCAGCGTGAGACGGACCGACCGCACGGCCGGGCTCGACCCGGAGACCGACTACCTCGAGATCTACCGCGACCTCGGTGCCCACGAGTTCCCCTGGGACCTCAACCAGGCCCTGAGCTTCGCCCTCTTCCGCACCTACGCCGTGCCGAGCATCGGGCGACTGCTGGACGCGACCGGGCAGTTCACCGGGCCGACGCAGAAGCGGTACGACGACACCGCCCTGCTGCTCGAGGCCCCGCTGGTCGACGGGCTCGACAGCCCCCGGGGCCGGGCCGCGATCCGTCGCATCAACCAGATGCACCGCACCTACGACATCAGCAACGACGACATGGTCTACGTGCTGTCGACCTTCGTCGTGGTGCCGCGGCGCTGGATCGACGCCTACGGCTACCGCCGGCTGACCGAGACCGAGGTGCGGGCGTCGGTGCGCTACTACGTCGAGCTCGGCCGCCGGATGGGCATCAAGGACGTCCCGGACACGTACGACGGGTTCGCCGCGCTCATGGACTCCTACGAGCGCACGCACTTCGCGTACGACCCGGGCGCGCGACGGGTCTCCGACAGCACGCTCGCGCTCCTCGCGTCGTTCTACCCGCGCCCCGCGCGGAAGGCGGTCGAGCGCTTCAGCCTCGCGGTCATGGACGACCCGCTGCTCGCCGCGTTGCGGTACGACGCGCCCCACCCCCTCGCGCGGCGCCTGTCCCACGGCGCCCTGCGGACCCGTGGCCGGATGGTCGCGCTGCTGCCGCCCCGGCGCCGGCCCGTGCTGGTGCAGGACTCGCGCCGCCAGCGCACCTACCGCGGCGGTCTGCCGCCGGTGGAGTCGATGGGCACGTTCGCGCCGGGGTGCCCGGTGCACCGCCCGGTCGGCACCGGTGCCGACCCGGCGGGGGACGTCAGGTCGGCGTGACGGCGCCGGTACCGACCGGCACGATCACGACGACGGGCTCGAACCGCTCGCCGGGTGCGTAGACGCCGCCGAACAGCTCGGCCCCGGCCGCGGTGAGGCGCACGTCCCCGGCGGTCCAGAGCGCCACGCCGTCCGCGGCCGCGTCGGGACTCGGGCGGTGCGCGAGGTCCAGCGTCACGAGGGGCACGCGCGGGGCGCCGGCGGTGTCGTGGGGGTCGTGCGGGTCGTGGGGGTCGTGCGGGTCCGCGACCCAGAGCGTCGCGCCCGCGTCGCCGAGCGTGATCCACGGGTGGGCGATGCGCACGGACATCATCCCGCCGTGGCCGGAGAACCGGACGTCGCCGCGGAAGGCCCATGCCCGCGTCGTACCGCTCGGCAGGTCGACCGCGGCCGGCGCCCGGTCGTCGAGGGGGAACAGCACCTCGTCGCCGCCGACCGGCACCGCTCCGTCGGAGACCGAGCCGGTGCCGCCCGGCGTGCGCCGCACGTAGGAGACGAACGACGCCTTGATCGCCCACCGCAGGCCCGGGGGCGGGGCGCCGCCAGGGGTGCGTGTCTGCTCCGGGGCCGTCATGCGTCCGATGCTTCCATGCGCAGGGTTTCGGGTCCAGGTGCGCCTGGCGACGACTCGGCCGTGCTGCGCGTGCGCTTCGCGACGACTCGCGGGGAAGGGTCGCGCGGGTGCGCGCGTTGCCCGGGCGTGAGGCTCTCCCTGCTCGACCGCTCCCGCACGCGCGCCGGCCGCCCCGACGGCGAGGCGCTGCACGACACGGTGGCGCGGGCGCGGTGGGCGGAGGAGCTGGGGTACGACCGCATCTGGGTGGCCGAGCACCACGGGGTGCCCGGCGTCGCCTCCGGCTCGCCGCCCGTGCTGCTCGCCGCGATCGGTGCGGCTACCGGTCGCATCCGCATCGGCTCCGGGGGCGTCATGCTGCCCCACCACCAGCCCTTCGTCGTCGCCGAGCAGTTCCGCATGCTCGACGCGCTGCACCCCGGGCGCGTCGACCTCGGGGTGGGCCGCTCCCTCGGCTTCACCGAGCCGGTGCGCCGCGCGCTGCGGCAGGGCACCGACGCGCCGGACACGTTCGAGGCCGACCTCGCCGAGCTGCGCCACCACCTCGCCGGCACCGGGGCGGTGACGGTGCGCCCGGCGGGCGGGCACGTCGTACCGCTCCACGTGCTCGCCACCGGCCGTGGGCTCGTGGTGGCTGCCCGCCTCGGGCTGCCGGTCGTGCTGGGTGGGCCCGTGCTGGGGAGCGACGAGCTGCCGGGGGCGCTGGCGGCCTACCGCTCCGGGTTCCGGCCCCACGCCGACGGCGACCGGCCACGGGTCACGGTGTCCCTCGACGTGCTCGTGGCCGACGACGCGGCGACCGCCCGCGAGCTGGCCCTGCCCGAGGCGTGGGCCATGGCCCGCTCGCGGCAGACGGGGGAGTTCGGCCCGCTCGAGGCGCCGGCCGCCATCCGCGCGCAGGCGTGGACCGACCAGCTGCGGCGCCGCGTCGAGGCCCACCTCGACGGCGCGGTGGCGGGCACGCCCGCGCAGGTACGACGCGCGCTCGAGCGCCTCGCGGAGCGCACCGGCGCCGACGAGCTGCTGGCCAGCACCTCGACCCACGACCGCGACGCCCTGCGCGCCGCCGACGCCGCCCTGGCCGCCCTCGTGCTGGGCGGCTGACCCGGCGGCGCGGCTCGTCGGGCGCGGGTCGTCGGGCGCGCTCCGGCAGCGCTCAGCGGGCGCGGCGGTCCACGTAGGCGACGACGCGGGCGAAGAGGGCGGCGGCGGCCGCGGGGTCGCCCTCGCCGCGCTCCTCGGCCGGCACGGCCCGCAGGAGGGGGCCGTCGGTCCCGGTGGGGGGCTCGCCCGCCGCCGCGGCGCAGGTCCGGGCCGCGGCGGCCACGTCGGCGGGTCGCAGCGACCACACCGCCTCGAACTCCCGGCGGGCGTCGGGCAGGCCGTCCTGCCCCGGCACCTCCCACGCCGACAGCACGACCGAGAGGTCCTCGGCGTCGCAGACGACCGCCCACTCGCCGTGCAGGGGCGAGTCGTCGGCGAGCGCCGCGCGCCGCACGGTCCCGGGCGCGGCGACCGGATCGCTCTCGGGGAAGTCCGCAAGCACGGTGGCCGACGCGCAGCGGCGCGCGAGGTCGCGCCAGCGGCCCCGCGACGCGGCGTAGAACTCCGCGCGCTGGAACGCGCCGTACAGCCGCGGTCGTCGCGCCTGGACGACGAACTCGTCCTCGATCGCCCACGACATGGCGACGAGGGTGTCCTTGCCGAGACGGTGGACCGGCAGGCCCGGGTTGCGGTGGCGCAGCTCGGCGAAGACGGAGGCGTCGGGGGGCGCCGCGCTGCGCCGCACGCGAGCCACCGCCTGCTCGAGGCGCAGGCCGGCGGCGCGTTGCTCCGCGACCCGGCGGACGAGCTCGACGTCGTCGGCGTGGTAGCGGCGGTGCCCGCTGGGCAGGCGCACGGCGACGGGGAAGCCGTGCCGCTGCTCCCACATCCGCAGCGTCGGGACGCTCACCCCGGTGGCGGCCGCCAGGTCGCCGATCGAGAGCGCGGCTGCCTGGGGGTTGCGTGCGGCTTGGACCATGGTGCCACCATACCTCCACAATGCGTTGACATCGTTGTTGACATTCCCGGAAGGAGCTCGGATGGACGAGCACCGCTGCGTCGGCCACGTCGGTGGTCTCGCCCTCGAGCTCGACGGGGACCGCGGCCCGGTACCCGCGCTGCTGCTCCGCGACGAGGCCGGCGGACTGGTCCTCCGCCTCGAGGACCCCTCGGCGTACCGGGGTCTCCGGGTGCGGCCGCAGGTCCGGCGGGCGAGCGCCCTCATGGCCGAGCGCGGCGTCGAGGTCCGCGTCGTCGCCGGCGAGCGCGAGGTGATGGTGCTCGGCGTCCCCTCGGCCCCGTGGTGGCACCGCGTGGTGACCGGTACGGCGCACGTCCGGCTCGGCGCGCGCCCCCGTCGCCGGCGCCCGGCGACCGGCGGGATGACCGGCGGGGCGCCGTCGGCGGCGCCCGTCCGGCCGGCCTTGAGGTGAAGTTGACCGCAACCAGCGGAGAAATCGAGACGCCGGGGGCCCGGCGGGTGCATAGTTGACCTCGAACCGCGGTGGAGACCCGAGACTCCACCGCGGTTCTTCATTTCCCCCGACCTCGCCGCGGTCCCCCGAGGACCGCCGCGGGGCCCGCCGCCCCGGGCGGCGCCGGACCGGGTCTACGGTTCGCCGGGTGAGCACAGCCGACGCCATCTCGCCCGACTCCGACCGGCCGTGGGGCGACGCGGGCGCTTGGCCCGTCGCCCCGGGCGTGCACCGCATCCCCCTCCCGCTGCCGAACGACGGCCTGCGCGCGGTCAACGTCTACGCGCTGGAGACCGTCGAGCCCGACGGCGCCCGCAGCCTGACCCTGGTCGACGGCGGCTGGGCCATCGAGGAGGCCGACGCGGCGCTGCGCTCGGCGCTCGCGACGATCGGCGCCGGCGTCGAGGACGTCCGCCGCTTCCTCGTCACCCACGTCCACCGCGACCACTACACGCAGGCCGTCGCGCTGCGTCGCACGACCGGGGCCGAGGTCGTCCTCGGCCGCGGCGAGCAGACGTCGCTGGCGCTCGCCGGCGACCCCGAGGGTGGCGTCCGGGCGGTCATGGCCGCCCACCTCGCCGACGCCGGCTCCGTGGAGGACGCCCGCCGCCTGCGCGCCGCCCCGTCCGAGGCCGACCACGACATCTGGGAGGCGCCCGACACGTGGCTCGACGGCGACGTGCGGCTGCAGGTCGGGGAGCGCGCGGTCGACGCGGTGCACACCCCCGGCCACACCAAGGGCCACTACGTCTTCGCCGACGCCGCCGCGGGACTGCTGCTCGCGGGCGACCACGTGCTGCCGACCATCACGCCGTCCATCGGCTTCGAGCCCGACACCCAGCTGGGCGCGCTGGCGGACTTCCTCGGCTCGCTCGCCAAGGTCCGGGCCCTGCCGGACCTGCGCCTGCTGCCCGCCCACGGGCCGGTGACCGCCTCCGCGCACGCCCGGGTCGACGAGCTGCTGGAGCACCACGAGCAGCGGCTGTCGCTCAGCCGTGCCCCGCTGGAGGCCGCCGGCACCGAGGGGCTCACCGCCCGCGACGTCGCCGCGCACCTGCCGTGGACCCGCCGCGCGCACGCCTTCGCCAGCCTCGACCCGTTCAACGGAGCGCTCGCGGTGATGGAGACCCGCGCGCACCTCGAGGTGCTCGTGGCCCGCGGCGAGGCGTCGGTACGGCGCGCCCCCGCCCCCGCGACCGGCCCCGGGACGGACCGCGTGACGGGCGAGCCGGCGCGCTACACGCTCGCCTGAGCCCCCGGCGTACCGCCCGGGCCGCCGCCCGTGCCCGGGCGCTCCATCGGCACGTGCGGGATGCCGTCCTCGAGGAACTCCGGGCCGGTGACCGCGTAGCCGAACCGGGCGTACCAGCCCGCCAGCGGCGCCTGCGCGTCGAGGTGCGAGGGGCGCTCGCCGACCACCTCCAGCGCGGCGGTCATCAGCGGGTCGGCGAGGCCGCGACCCCGCGCCGTACCCCGCAGGACGACCCGGCCGACGCGCGCCCGGTCGCCGTCGTCGAGCACCCGCACGTAGCCGAGGAGCACGTCGTCCTCGACGAGCAGCAGGTGGACGGTGCCCGGCTCGACGTCGCGGCCGTCGAGGTCGGGGTAGGGGCAGTCCTGCTCGACCACGAACACGTCCTGGCGCAGGCGCCAGACCTCGTAGGCCAGGCGCGGGGGGAGGTCGTCGAACGCGAGGCGCAGCACGGTCACGGCGGCACGCTCCCACACCGTGCGGCACCGGGCGGCCCCGGGCGGCCCGAGCCCCCGGGCCGGGGCGGGGGAGGCGCGACGTAGGGTGTCGGGCACACGACAGGGGAGCGCCTCACGGGCGCTGAGAGTGCGGATCCGCCGCAGACCCTCGAACCTGCTCCGGTTAGCACCGGCGAAGGGAGTCATCATGTTGCCGTCGCGCCATGCCGTCCGACGCTCGGGCCTCGCGGTCCTCGCCACCACCCTCCTCGCGCCCCTGGCGTCCTGCTCGCTCGTGGGCGGCGGGGACGACGAGGCCTCCGACGGGCGCGGGGAGGTCGTCCTGCTCACCCACTCCTCGTTCGTCCTGCCCGACGCGCTCGTCGAGGACTTCGAGGCCGATCACGACGTCGACCTCGTCGTGCGCCAGCCCGGTGACGCCGGTGCCGTCGTGACCGAGGTCAGCCTCAACCCGGACGACGCGGGCGCCGACGTCGTCTTCGGTGTCGACAACACGTTCGCGAGCCGCGTGCTGGAGGCCGACGCCCTCCTGCCGTACGACGGGGAGCTGCCGGCCGGCGCCGACGCCTTCGCCCTCGAGGGCGAGAACCGGCTCGTGCCCGTCGACACCGGCAACGTCTGCGTCAACGTCGACACGGCCTGGTTCGCCGAGCAGGGCATCCCGGAGCCGAAGACCCTCGAGGACCTGGCCGACCCGGCGTACGCGGGCCTGTTCGTCACCCCCGGCCCCGTCGACTCGAGCCCGGGCCTGGCGTTCCTCCTCGCCACCGTCGCCGAGTTCGGCGAGGACGGCTGGGAGGGCTACTGGGAGCGACTGCTCGCCAACGACGCCCTCGTGGTCGACGGCTGGACCGACGCCTACTACGGCGACTTCACGGCCGCCGGCGAGAACCCGACGCGCCCGATCGTCGTCTCCTACGACTCCTCGCCGGCCTTCACCCTCACCGAGGACGGCTCGGCGACGACCACCCGCGCGCTGCTCGACACCTGCTACACGCAGGTCGAGTACGCCGGCGTGCTGCGCGGCGCCGACCACGAGGACGTCGGTCGCGAGCTCGTCGACTGGCTGCTCTCGCCCGAGGTGCAGGCGGCGCTGCCGGAGAGCATGTACGTCTTCCCCGTCGCCGACGACGCCGAGCTGCCCGCCGACTGGGCGAGCTTCGCGGAGCGGCCCACCGCGCCGTACCAGCTCGAGGCGGACGTCGTCGCCGCCGGCCGCGAGGAGTGGATCGCCCGGTGGCGCGACCTCGCCGCGGGGTGAGGTCGGGCGCGGAGGCGGGTCGGTGACGGGCGCGGGGGCCGTCGCGTGAGGGCGCTGCGCCTGCTGGCGCTGGCGGCGCTGCCGCTGTCCGTCGTCGGCGTGTTCTTCGCCCTGCCCGTCGGCGCGATGGTGGCGCGCGGGCTGTTCGCCGACGGGTCGTTCGACCCGGGCGCCCTCCTCGACGTGCTCGGCCGCGAACGGACCGGCCGGATCCTGGGGTTCACCCTGTGGTCGGCCGCCTTCGGCACGGTGCTGTCCGTCGTGCTCGGGCTGCCCGCCGCCCACGTGCTGCACCGGCTCGACCTGCCCGGGGTGCGGGTCGCGCGCGGTCTGCTGCTGGTGCCGTTCGTGCTGCCGACGGTCGTCGTCGGGGCGGCGTTCCGGGCGCTGCTCGCCGACGGCGGCCCGCTGGGGTTCCTGGGGTGGGAGGGCTCGGCCGCTGCGATCGTCGCGGCGCTCGTGTTCTTCAACGTCTCGGTCGTGGTGCGGGTCGTCGGCGCCTCGTGGGCGACCCTCGACCCGCGCCCCGCCGAGGCGGCTGCGGCGCTCGGCGCGAGCCCGGCGCGCGTGCTCGCCACGGTCACGCTGCCGGCGCTGCGACCCGCGATCGTCTCCGCGGCGGCCGTGGTGTTCCTCTTCTGCTCCACCGCCTTCGGCGTCGTGCTCACCCTCGGCGGGCAGCGCCACGCCACGGTCGAGACGGAGATCTACCTGCTCACCCGGGCCTTCGACCTGCCGGCCGCCGCGTGCCTGTCGCTCGTGCAGGTGCTGGGCGTGGTCGCCCTGCTCGTGGTGCTCGGCCGGCTCCGGGCCGACGGGCCGGATGGCACCGCGGTCGGGCGGCGCCCGGTGGTCCCGCGGCGGCCGCGGCGCCCCGACGTACCCGCCGTGGTGGTGACCGCCCTCGTCGGCGTCGCCTCCGCCGTGCCGGTGCTCGCCCTCGTCGCCACGTCGCTGCGGGTGCGGGGGGAGTGGACGCTCGCGAACTACCGCGCGCTCACCGGCGTCGACGAGGACTCGCCGGTGCTCGTGCCCGTCACGCAGGCGCTGCGCAACTCGCTGCAGACCGCGGCCGACGCGACGTGGATGGCGCTGCTGCTGGGCGGGCTCGTCGCGGTCGTGCTGACGCGGCGCCCGCGGGGCCGCGGCGAGCGGGTGGTGCGCTCGGTGCTCGACGGGTTCTTCATGCTGCCCCTCGGGGTCTCGGCGGTCGTGCTGGGCTTCGGCCTGCTCGTCACCGTGGCCCGGCCTCCGTTTGCGCTGCGCGACGAACCGCTGCTCGTGCCGCTCGTGCAGGCGCTGGTCGCGCTGCCCCTCGTCGTGCGCACGCTCGTGCCGGTGCTCGCCGGCATCGACGACCGCCAGCGGCAGGCCGCCGCCTCGCTGGGGGCCTCGCCGGCCCGCACCCTGCTCGTCGTGGACCTCCCCGTCGCGTGGCGCCCGGTGCTCGCGGCCGGGGGGTTCGCCTTCGCGGCGTCGCTGGGCGAGTTCGGCGCCACGTCGTTCCTCGCCCGCCCCGACCACCCGACCCTGCCCGTCGTCGTCGCCCGGCTGCTGGGCACGCCGGGGGTCACGGGCGAGCAGTCCAACCCGGGCACCGCCATGGCGGGCGCCGTCGTGCTCGCCGCCACCGTCACCGTCGTCGTGCTGGCGGTCGAGCGCCTGCGCGTGCCCAGCACAGGAGCGCTGTGATGTCCCCGCACCCCGGCACCGGCCCCCGCACCGGTCTCGAGCTCGTCGGCGTCGGCGTGGAGTACGACGGCGCGCCAGCGCTGCGCGACGCCTCCCTGCACCTGCCGCGCGGCGAGGTGCTCGCGGTGCTCGGCCCCTCCGGCAGCGGCAAGTCGACGCTGCTGCGGGCGGTGGCCGGGCTCGAGGACCTCGCGAGCGGGTCGGTCGCCTTCGACGGCGAGGACCTCGCCGGCGTGCCGGTGCACCGGCGCTCCTTCGCGCTGATGTTCCAGGACGGCCAGCTCTTCGCCCACCTGAGCGTCGGGCGCAACGTCGCCTACCCGCTGCGCCTGCGCCGCACCCCGCGCCCGGCCGTGCGCGCCCGGGTCGCGGAGCTGCTCGAGCTCGTCGGCCTCGCCGGGTACGCCGACCGCCCGCCCGCCACGCTGTCGGGGGGCGAGCGCCAGCGCGTCGCGCTGGCCCGGGCGCTGGCCTGCGAGCCGCGGCTGCTGCTGCTCGACGAGCCCCTCTCGGCGCTCGACCGCGGGCTGCGCGAACGGCTGGCCGGCGACCTGCGGCGCATCCTCGTCGCGGCGGGCACGACCGCACTGCTCGTCACGCACGACGTCGACGAGGCGCTGGCGACCGCCGACCGACTGGCGCTGGTGCGCGGCGGCCGGGTGGTCCAGGAGGGGCCGGCGGCCGCCGTCGACGCGGCGCCGGTGGACGCCGACGCGGCCCGGCAGCTGGGCTACGCGCACGTGCTCGCCCCGGACGTGGCGGCCCGGGCGCTGGCCCCGGCCGGCGCGGGGGCGAGCGGGCGCGGGGGGCTGGCGGTCCGCCGTACGGGGTGGGAGGTGGTGGTGCCGGGCGGCCTCGCGGGCACCGTGACCGAGCAGCGGCGCACGGGCGCAGGCCCCCGCCTGGTCGTCGCCGTCCCCGGGGTCGGGGAGGTGGAGGCGCGGCTGCCGGGTACCGGGCCGGCGCCCGCGGCCGGGGCGCCGGTGCGCGTCGCGGTCGATCCGGCATCGACGGCCCCGATCGGCTGAGCCCCTACACTGCAGGGGTGTATCGCCGCGCCTACGTCCTGCTGATCGGGGTCGCAGCGACGATGGCGGTCCTGGCCTTCGTGACCGCCCTGTCGCTCGGCCGCAGCGTCATCGACCCCGAGGGCTTCCTCGGTCCGGGCTGGCTCCGGTTCCCCCTCCTGGTGGGCCTGGCGCTCCTCGCCGACCTCGTCCCGCGGTCGTTGTGGGGGGCGCGCGGCAACTTCTCGAAGGTCGTGCCGCTGATCAAGGAGCGCTGGCGCGAGCACTGGACGCGCGAGCGGTTCACGCTGGTGGCGCTGGGCATCGGGTGCTTCTACGTCACCTACGCCTGCTACCGGAACCTGAAGTCGTTCCTGCCCTTCGTGCTCGGCGAGCAGAAGTACGACGCGGAGCTGCACGCGCTCGACCGCATCCTCTTCCTCGGCAACGACCCGTCCGCGGTGCTGCACACCCTGTTCGGCTTCACCTGGTTCGAGCAGCTGATCTCGACCATCTACCTGTGGTACCTGCCGCTCGTGCCGGTGCTCGTGGCGATCTGGGTGATCTGGTCGCGCAACATCTCGTTCGGCTACTGGTTCGTGACGTCGCAGGTCATCGCCTGGTCGCTCGGCACGGCGACGTACTACATGCTCCCGGCGCTCGGCCCGAAGTTCGCGTTCCCGTGGCTCTACACCGACCTCGACTCCGGGGCCGCGGACCTGGCCGACTCGCTGTTCTACAGCCGCATCGACGTGTTGTGGGGCGGTGGCGAGGGCCTGCAGTCGACGGCGGCGTTCGCGAGCCTGCACACGGCCATCACGCTGCTGTGGGCGCTGATGGTGCAGTACACGGTGCGCAATCGCGTCCTGCACTGGGTGATGTGGGTGAACTTCGGCCTGACGATCATCGCGACGCTCTACTTCGGCTGGCACTACGTGGCCGACGACATCGCCGGCGCCATGATCGCGGTGGTCGCGTTCTACGTGGGCGGTGTGGCCAGCGGGCAACGGTTCGACAGACGCGGGCTGGGGAGCCACCCGACGACCACGACCTCCCGCATCCCGCTGACGCCCGACGGCAGCGACGCCGACGTCCGGGTCGAGGACCCGGCCGAGGCCGCTCCCGAGGCGTCGCGCCTCAGCCTCCGGAAGCGTCGTACTCCCGGGTAGGTTGGGGCGCATGGCCACCGACGCCGTCGTCTCCCCGCAGCCCGAGTCCGCCGCCGGCTCCGCCCCCGAGCCGTCCGCCGACGGGTACGTCCAGCCCGCACCCGACGCCGCCGCGCTCCAGCGCGTGCTCGACGGGCGCTATGCCGAGGTCCGTGACCTCGTGCGCCGCAACCTGGTCGACTACGCCGGCCTCCTCGAGGAGGCCGAGAGCCTGGACCGCGACGCGTTCCGCGACCGCGTGCTCGAGGTGGTGCTCGACATCGCCCGCACCGGCCAGACCGGCTTCGGGTTCCCGACGGAGTACGGCGGCGGTGGCGACATCGGCGCCTCCATCGCCGCCTTCGAGACCCTCGCCTACGGCGATCTGTCCGTGCTGGTGAAGGTGGGCGTGCAGTTCGGCCTGTTCGGCGGCGCCGTGCTGCAGCTCGGCACGAAGCGCCACCACGACGCCTACCTCGCCGGCATCATCGACGGCTCGATCCTGGGCTCCTTCGCGATGACGGAGTCCGGGCACGGGTCGAACGTGCAGGCGCTCGCCACCACCGCGACGTACGACGTGGCGACCGGCGAGTTCGTGATCGACACCCCCCACGACGCCGCCCGCAAGGACTACATCGGCAACGCCGCGCGGCACGCGGAGCTGGCGGTCGTCTTCGCGCAGCTGCACATCGGCGGCGAGAGCCAGGGCGTGCACGCGTTCGTCGTGCCGATCCGGGTGCGCGACGAGGACGGCGAGCTGGTGCCCGCGCCCGGCGTGCGGATCGAGGACTGCGGCCCGAAGATGGGGCTCGAGGGCGTCGACAACGGGCGCCTGTGGTTCTCTGGCGTGCGGATCCCGCGGGACAACCTGCTCGACCGGTTCGCCGAGGTCAACGCGGCCGGCGTCTACAGCTCGGCCATCGAGAGCCCCGGCCGGCGCTTCTTCACCACCATCGGCACCCTCGTGCAGGGCCGGGTCAGCGTGGGCGGCGCGGCCGTCAACGCGGCGAAGGTCGCGATGGTGCTCGCGGTGCGGTACGGCGAGCGGCGCCGCCAGTTCGAGGCCACCGGGTCATCCGAGGAGCTGCTCCTCGACTACGGCCTGCACCAGCGGCGCCTGCTGCCCCTGCTCGCCCGCACCTACGCGTTGCACTTCGCGCAGGAGGAGGTCGCGGGCCGGCTGCACGCCGTGTTCTCCGGCGAGGAGGACAGCGAGCGCTCGCGCCGGGCGCTGGAGTCCGAGGCCGCCGGCATGAAGGCGTTCGGCACGTGGCACGCGACGCGCACCATCCAGGAGTGTCGCGAGGCGTGCGGTGGTGCCGGCTACCTCTCCGCCAGCCGCTTCGCCGCCCTCAAGGCCGACACCGACGTGTTCACCACGTTCGAGGGCGACAACCACGTGCTGCTGCAGCTCGTGGCCAAGGGCCTGCTGACCGACTACGCGGGCGACTTCCAGGACGCCGACCAGTTCGAGATGGTGCGGCTCGTCGCGGGCCTGGCCCTCGACGAGGTCGTCAAGCGCACCCGCGCCCACCAGCTCTTCGAGCGCGTGCGGGACCTGCTGCCCGGCGGGGACGAGTGGGACTCCGAGGCCGGCCTGCGCGACCCGGCGTACCAGCTGGCGATGCTGCGCTACCGCGAGGAGCAGATCATCTCCTCGGCCGCGCGGCGCCTGAAGTCGGGCGTCGACGGCGGGCTCAACCCGGGTGCGGTCTTCTCGCGCGTGCAGCCCCACGTCATCGCGGCGGCGAAGGCCCACCAGGAGCGCGTCGTGCTCGAGGCGTTCCTGGCCAAGCTCGACGGCCTGCCCGACGGCGAGGAGAAGCGGGCGCTCGGGCTGCTCGCCGACCTGCACGCGCTGTCGGTCATCGAGGAGGACCGCGCGTGGTTCCTCGAGCACGGCCGGATGACCTCGACCCGGGCGAAGGCGATCACGCGGGAGGTCGACGACCTGTGCCGCAAGGTCCGCCCGCTCGCGCGGGTGCTCGTCGACGCGTTCGCGGTGCCCGAGGAGATCCTGCGGGCGCCCGACCTGCTGGGTCACGTCGTCGTGGCGGCCGAGCAGGGCCGGGGCGACGAGGCGGCGCACCACACTCTCGGCGAGACCGCGGAGCAGGTCGCGGAGCAGGCGTGAGGTCGTCGGGCCCCGTGCGTCCCGCGGTGGACGCCGTCGCGGGCGGGCTCCGGCGGGTCCGCGGGCTGCTCGGCGGCTGGGAGGGCGACCCCGCGTGGGCGCACGTCTACGCGTGGTCGGTGGACCACCCGGGCCCGGGCGCGGTGGGCTGGCGGGCCGCCGTCGGCTCCGACCTGCAGCTGCTGCTCGACGCGGCCGACGAGACCGGCACGCTCCCGGCCGGCTCGCGCGTGCTCGACGTGCCCTGCGGTTCCGGGGTGGCGCTGCGCGGGCTGCGCCCGGGGCAGGGGCTGGAGTACGTCGCGGCCGACATCGCCCCCGCGATGCTGGAGCGCACCCGGCGCACCGCCGCCGACCTCGGCGTCGCCGACCAGGTGACGTGCACGGAGGCGGACGTGGCGGCACTGCCGTTCACGGACGCGTCCTTCGACCGGGTGCTGAGCCTCACCGGGCTGCACTGCTTCCCCGACCCGGCGGCCGCGTTCGCCGAGATGGCGCGGGTGCTGCGCCCCGGAGGCGTGCTGCTGGGCAGCGCGCTGCTCACCGACACCGGGCTGCGCCACGAGCCGGTGCGGCGCATCGGCCGCCTCGCCGGGCTGCTGGGGCCGATGTGCTCGAGCGACGACGTACGGCGCTGGGCGACGGCGCACGGCGTACCCGACCTCGAGCTGCGCACCAGCGGGGCGTTGGCGTACTTCCGCGGCACCCGGGCGTAGCGCCCCGCGCGCTCGCCACGCCGATCGCCTGGAGCGCCGTCCCCCCGGCCCGTGTAACGCGGTGTCCGGGCGACTGCACACGTGGTCCTCGGCGTGCGCAGACGCCGGGACACCGCGTTACACGTCGGATGGCTCGTTCCCGCCCGGCGCTGGCCCACGGCGTACGGGGCTCATGGACGTCTGGTGCGGTGGTGGTGTCTGGTGCGGCGCCGGGGCGTCTGCGTCCGTGGTCGACCGCGTGTGGAGACGCCCGGACACCGCGTTACAGCGGGGAGGGGCGCCGGGTCACCAATGGTTGAAGCGGAAACCCGCCACTTCCGGGTGCGAACTTCCCACCGGAAGTGGCGGGTTCCCCGGTGCACCGGGGAACCCGCCACCCCGGCCGGATCAACCTGGTCAGTACGTGCTGCCGTTGTCCTTGAACCGCTGGTACGACGCCTCGATCTCCTTCTGCGCCTCCTCGGCGCCCACCCACTCGGCGCCCTCGACGGACTTGCCGGGCTCGAGGGCCTTGTAGACCTCGAAGAAGTGGCGGATCTCGAGCAGGTCGAACTTGGAGACGTCGCCGAGGTCCTTGAGGTGGTCGACGCGCGGGTCGCCGGCGGGCACGCACAGGACCTTGTCGTCGCCGCCGGCCTCGTCGGTCATGCGGAACATGCCGATGGCCCGGGCCTTGATGAGGCAGCCGGGGAAGGTCGGCACGGGGAGGATGACCATCGCGTCGAGCGGGTCGCCGTCCTGGCCGAGCGTGTCCTCGATGAAGCCGTAGTCGGCCGGGTACTGCGTCGAGGTGAAGAGCGTCCGGTCCAGGCGCAGACGACCACTGTGGTGGTCGACCTCGTACTTGTTGCGCTCGCCCTTGGGGATCTCCACCAGTACGTCGAACTCGAGCACGCTGTTGCCTTCCACGTCGCGGCCGCGCCGGCGCGGCCGATCTTGTCGGTCTCGATCTGCATAGTGTGCGGTACCCGCGGGGTCGCCGGGCCTGCACGGAACTCTAGGGGTGGGGCTGCAGCTGCGCCCGGCGCCAGCCCGGAGGCCGGGTTCGTCGACGTCGGCGGGCTCGCGCACAATGGCGCGGACCGATCGAGCTGAGGTGATCCTAGGTGGCCGTGGGACAGGGGCGCAGGCGGGGCAGCGGCCGGGGCCGACGGCTCCCGCTCGTGCTCGCGCTCGTCGTGGTCCTCCTGGCCGTCGCCGGCGCGGCCGCGTGGCGGCTCGACCTGCTCGACGGGGTGCTGGGCGACGACGGCTCCGGGGGGCCCGCCGCGGTCGCGCCGCCCGAGGGCCTCGACCTCCCGCCCCTGGCCGATCCCGACCCCCTCCTCACCCCCGTCACCGCCACCGCCGGCGCCGTCGACCCGCAGGCGGTGGCGGCGGCGATGGCGCCGTACCTCGCCGAGGCGGGCCTGGGTCCCCAGGTCATGGTCGGGGTGGCGCCGCTGGGGGAGGGCACGCCGTACCTGGCGGGCGCCGAGCGGGTCGTGCCCGCCTCCACCACCAAGCTGCTCACCGCCGTCGCCGCCCTCGAGGCGCTCGGCGGCGACCACCGCTTCACCACCCGCGTGGTCGACGGGGGCGCGTCCGACGCCGTCGCCGGGGTACGCCGCGTGGTGCTGGTCGGCGGCGGGGACCCGCTGCTGGCCCGGGAGCCGGTGCCCGCGGAGGACGCCGCGTCCACGTACCCGGCGCGCGCCTCGCTGCGCGACCTCGCCGACCGCACCGCCGCCGCGCTCGTCGCGGACGGCGTCACGAGCGTCGAGGTCGCCTACGACGCGTCCCTCTTCACCGGGCCCGCGATCAACCCGGCGTGGCCCGCTTCCTACGTGCCCGACGGGGTCGTGCCGCCGATCACGGCCCTGTGGGCCGACCGGGGGTACGTCGAGGACGAGGTGGTCGCCGACCCCGCCGCCGACGCCGCCGCGTGGTTCGCCCGGGCGCTGGTCGACGCCGGCGTGGAGGTCGTCGCCACGCCGGCCCCCGGCCTGGGCGGCAACGGCACGACGCTCGCCGAGGTCGACAGCACCCCCGTGGCGAACCTGGTCGAGCACCTCCTGGCCATCAGCGACAACGAGACGACCGAGGTGCTGGCCCACCACGTCGGTCTCCAGGTCGAGGGCGCGGGCACCTTCGAGGGCGGGGCGGCGGGAGTACGCCGCGTGCTCGCCGACCTCGGCGTCGACCTGGGCGCCGACGTGCTCCGCGACGGCAGCGGCCTGTCGCGCGAGAACCAGCTGAGCGCCACCACGCTCCTCGGGGTGCTGGGGGTCGCCGTCTCCTCGGAGCACCCGGAGCTGCGCGCCGCCGTCACCGGTCTGCCCGTCGCCGGGTTCAGCGGCTCGCTGGCGAACCGCTTCGACGACGCCGACCCCGCGGGCCTCGGCACGGTGCGCGCCAAGACGGGCACGCTCACCGGCGTGCAGGGTCTCGCCGGCGTGGTCGAGGACGCCACCGGCACGCCGCTCCGGTTCGTGGTCGTCGCCGACCGCGTCGACCTCCCCTCCACCCTCGACGCCCGCCAGGCGCTCGACCGCGCGGTCGCGGCGCTCGCCGCCTGCACCTGCTCGACGTCGGCGGCGGGCCCGGCGGCGACCCCGTCCACCGGCTCGACCGGCTCCGCCGGCGCCCCGGCGACCACGGGCTGAGCCCCCGGCTGAGCCCCCGGGCGGTCTTCGGCCCGCGCGTAGGGTCGCGGGCATGAGCTCCGCTGAGTCCTTCGGCCCCCCGGACCCGTCCGCGACGGGCGCGCCGGCCATCGACTGGGCGCTCGCAGCCCGCATCGGCGCCCGCCTGGCGCCGCCGGAGCCGGCCATCCCCGCCGAGTCCGTCGCCGAGACGGTCGAGGCGCTGCGGGCCGACGCCGAGCGCTCCTCGGGCCTGGTCCGCGAGTTCACCGGACTCCACGCCGTCGAGCACAGCGCCCCGGTGCTCGTGGTCGACCGCCGCCGCTGGATCGAGGCCAACACGCAGAGCTTCGGCGTGATGATGCAGCCGTTCGTCGACCAGCTGGCGCAGCGCCGCTCGGGCGGCCCGCAGGCGCCGGAGGTGCTGCGCCGCGCCGGCGCGGCGGTCGGCTCCCGCGTGACGGGCGCCGAGCTCGGTGCCCTGCTCGGGCTGCTGTCGGGCAAGGTGCTGGGCCAGTTCGACCCCTTCGCGCCCGCCGACGTCGCCCCCGACGGCCGGCTGCTCCTCGTCGCCCCCAACGTCTGGCAGGTCGCCGAGGAGATCGGCGCCCGCCACCGCGACTTCCGCCTGTGGGTCTGCCTGCACGAGGAGACCCACCGCGTGCAGTTCACCGCCGTGCCGTGGCTGCGCGACCACCTGCGCGCCCAGGTCGAGGCGCTCGCCGGCACCCTCGACCCCTCCGCCGTGCTGGGCGACGGCCTCTCGCGGGTCGTCGAGGCCGTGCGCGGCGGCGGGGGCGGCAGCATCGTCGACATGCTGAGCACCCCCGACCAGAAGGAGATCATCGACCGCGTCACGGGCGTGATGTCGCTGCTCGAGGGGCACGCGGACGTCGTCATGGACGGTGTCGGCCCCGGCGTCATCCCCACGGTGAAGCGCATCCGCCGCGCGTTCGAGCAGCGCCGCGACGGGGTCGGGCACCTCGACCGCCTGCTGCGCCGCCTGCTCGGCCTCGACGCCAAGATGGCGCAGTACCGCGACGGCGCCGCCTTCGTCCGCTCCGTCGTCGACCGCGTGGGCATGGACGACTTCAACGCCGTCTGGTCGGCGCCCGAGGCGCTCCCCTCCCGCTCCGAGATCGCCGACCCGGACGCCTGGGTCGCCCGCGTCCTCGCCTGAGCCGCAGGTCGTGACCCTGCCCCCCAGCCTCGCGGCGGTGCGCGGCGCCGTACGCCGGGAGCTCACCGCACCCGGTGCCGCCCCGCCGCCCGTCGTCGTCGTGGCCTGCAGCGGGGGAGCGGACTCGCTCGCGCTCCTCGCCGCCACCGTCTTCACCTGCTCCCGCGCCCGTGACGCCCTCGACACCCGGGTGGTCGGCGTCGTCGTCGACCACGGGCTGCAGGAGGGCTCCGCGGAGCACACGGCGCGCGTGGTCGAGCAGATGGCCGCGCTGGGCGCCGACGAGACCTTCTCCGCCCGGGTGCAGGTCTCCGCGGGCGGCCTGGGCGTGGAGGCCGCGGCCCGGGAGGCCCGCTACGCGGTGCTCGCCGAGGTCGCCCAGCGGGTCGACGCGCCGCTGGTGCTGCTGGGCCACACGCTCGACGACCAGGCCGAGACCGTGCTGCTGGGCCTGGCCCGCGGCTCGGGCGGGCGGTCGATCGCCGGGATGCGGCGCCGCTTCGAGGTCTTCGCCCGGCCCCTGCTCGACGTCACCCGCGCCGAGACCGAGGAGGCCTGCCGCGCCGAGGGGATCGCGTGGTGGGACGACCCGCACAACGACGACCCCCGGTTCCTGCGCTCGCGGGTGCGCCGCGCGGTGCTGCCGGTGCTCGAGGCCGAGCTCAACCCGCGCGTGCGCCACAACCTCGCCCGTACGGCGGACCTGCTGCAGGACGACCTCGCCGCCCTCGACGAGCTGGCGGCGGGGCTGCACCGCCAGGCGGTGCGGGGCACGGGGCTGGCCACCCAGGTCGACACGGCGGCCCTCCCGGGCGTGCCGCGCGCGCTCGTCACCCGCGTGCTGCGCCGGGCCGCGCTGGCCGCGGGCGCGTCGGACGCCGAGCTCTTCGCGGTGCACGTCGAGGCGCTCGACCGGCTCGCGTCCGGCCCCCGGGGCGCGTCCACCCCGCTGCCGGGCCACGTGACGGCGTACCGCGACGGCGCGCTCCTGCGCTTCCGGCCCACCCCGCCCGCCGACGCCTGACCGCGTGGCCGCACCGGCGACGGCTGTGGCAGGCTGCCTCCTCGTGGACGCCTCCTCCGTCGATGACGACCTGGTCAACATCCTCTTCACCGAGGAGCAGATCCTCGCCAAGCTCGACGAGATGGCCCGCCGGATCGAGGCGGACTACGCGGGGAAGGAGCTGCTGGTCGTCGGCGTCCTGCGGGGCGCGATCATGGTGATGGCCGACCTCTCCCGGGCGCTGGACCGCCACGTCGAGACCGACTGGATGGCCGTGTCGTCGTACGGCTCGGGCACCAAGTCGAGCGGCGTCGTGCGGATCCTCAAGGACCTCGACACCGACATCTCCGGCAAGCACGTGCTCGTCGTGGACGAGATCATCGACACCGGCCTGACCCTGAGCTGGCTGATCTCCAACCTCTCGAGCCGCGGCCCGGCCAGCGTCGAGATCGCGACGCTGCTGCGCAAGCCCGAGGCGCTGGCCATGCCGGTGACCCCGAAGTACGTCGGGTGGGACATCCCCAACGAGTTCGTCGTCGGCTACGGCCTCGACTACCAGGAGCGCTACCGCAACCTGCGGTGCATCGGCACGCTCGCCCCGCACGTCTACTCCTGACGCTCGTGGGTACGCCGCACCGCGCGGCCCCCGCGAGGTGGTTGGGCGGTGCTGCCAGAATTGCCGGAGCAGGGGCTCCGCCACGCGCCCGGGCCTGTAGCGTCGCTCCCTGAGTCCTCGATGCCGCGGCTGTGCCCGGTGTCCACCGTCGTACGTGGAAGAAGCCTGTGAAGCGTTTGTTCAAGGGGCCGTGGCTCTGGATCGTCCTGGCCGTCGTGGCCGTGCTGCTCGCCCTGCAGTTCCTCGCCCCCGGCGACGGCTCGGACGAGATCAGCACGTCGCGGATGGAGAAGTACATCGCGGACGGCGAGGTCTCCGAGATCACCTTCGTCGACGGTGAGCAGCGCATCGAGGCCACCCTCGACGACGACGTGGACCGCGAGGGCGGCCGCGAGGTCGTCTCCTACTACGTGCAGGGCCAGCAGGACGGCATCATCGAGGCCGTCGGCGAGCAGGTGGACGAGGGCACCATCGAGGAGTCGAACTCCGAGAACCCCCAGCCCAGCCTGCTCGGCTCGCTGCTGGTGAGCCTGCTGCCCTTCGTCATCATCCTGGCGCTGTTCATCTTCCTGATGAACCAGGTGCAGGGCGGCGGCGGTCGCGGTGTCATGCAGTTCGCCAAGTCCAAGGCGAAGCTCATCACCAAGGACATGCCGAAGACCACCTTCGCCGACGTCGCCGGCTGCGAGGAGGCGATCGAGGAGCTCGGCGAGATCAAGGAGTTCCTCTCCGAGCCCGCGAAGTTCCAGGCCGTGGGCGCCAAGATCCCCAAGGGCGTGCTGCTCTACGGCCCGCCCGGCACGGGCAAGACGCTGCTCGCGCGCGCCGTCGCCGGCGAGGCGGGCGTGCCGTTCTACTCCATCTCGGGCTCCGACTTCGTCGAGATGTTCGTGGGTGTCGGCGCGAGCCGCGTCCGCGACCTGTTCGAGCAGGCGAAGGAGAACGCCCCGGCCATCGTCTTCATCGACGAGATCGACGCCGTCGGTCGTCACCGCGGCGCCGGCATGGGCGGCGGCCACGACGAGCGCGAGCAGACGCTCAACCAGCTGCTCGTCGAGATGGACGGCTTCGACGTGCGCGGCGGGGTCATCCTCATCGCGGCCACGAACCGTCCCGACGTGCTCGACCCGGCCCTGCTGCGTCCCGGCCGCTTCGACCGCCAGATCCAGGTCGACGCCCCCGACCTCTCGGGCCGTCACCAGATCCTCAAGGTCCACTCGCGCGGCAAGCCGATGGCCGAGGGCATCGACCTGCTGCAGATCGCGCGTCGTACCCCCGGGTTCACGGGTGCCGACCTCGCCAACGTGCTCAACGAGGCCGCGCTGCTGACCGCGCGGTCGAACGAGAAGCTCATCACGCCCTCGGCGCTCGACGAGGCCATCGACCGCGTCATCGCGGGCCCGCAGCGACGCACCCGCCTGATGAACGAGCACGAGAAGCTCATCACCGCCTACCACGAGGGCGGCCACGCCCTGGTCGCCGCGGCGCTGCCGGGCACCGACCCCGTGCACAAGGTGACGATCCTGCCGCGCGGGCGGGCGCTGGGCTACACGATGGTGCTGCCCGACGAGGACAAGTACTCCCAGACCCGCAGCGAGATGCTCGACAAGCTCGCCTACATGCTGGGCGGGCGCGCCGCGGAGGAGATGATCTTCCACGACCCGACCACCGGCGCCGGGAACGACATCGAGAAGGCCACGAGCCTGGCCCGCGCGATGGTCACGCAGTACGGCATGACCGAGCGCCTCGGCGCCATCAAGCTGGGCGACTCCGGCGGCGAGCCGTTCCTGGGCCGCGACATGGGCCACCAGCGCAACTACTCCGAGGACGTCGCGGCGATGGTCGACGACGAGACGAAGAAGCTGCTGGCGACCGCGCACCAGGAGGCGTTCGACATCCTCGAGGAGAACCGCGACGTCCTCGACGCCCTGGTGCTCGCGCTCCTCGACAAGGAGACGCTCGACAAGGCGGAGATCGCCGCGATCTTCGAGGCGCTGCGCCGTCGTCCGGTCCGCCCGGCGTGGACCGGTTCGCCGACCCGCAACCCGTCCGCCATCCCGCCGGTCGAGATCCCCGAGGCGGTGCGCGAGCGCGCCCGCGCCGGCACGGTCGAGCTGGCCAAGGGCCCGCAGGGCGGCACCGTCATCACGCCCCCCGGCCCCGGCGGCGACATCCACGGCGGCACGCCCGGCCCGGGGGCCCCGTGACCGACCGCATCTCCGTGAGCGACCCCGGCGAGGTCCCGCCGTACGACCACGAGCGGGCCGAGGCGGCCGTGCGCGAGCTGCTCGCCGCCATCGGCGAGGACCCCGAGCGCGAGGGCCTGCGGGACACGCCGGCCCGGGTCGCCCGCGCGTACGCCGAGGTCACCGCCGGCCTGCGCCAGCGGCCGGAGGAGGTCCTCACCACCACCTTCGACATCGGCCACGACGAGATGGTCCTCGTGCGCGACATCGAGCTGTGGAGCATGTGCGAGCACCACCTCGTGCCCTTCACCGGGGTGGCCCACGTCGGCTACATCCCGTCGGCCGACGGGAAGATCACCGGGCTGTCGAAGCTGGCGCGCCTCGTCGACGTGTACGCCAAGCGCCCCCAGGTGCAGGAGCGGCTCACGACGCAGGTCGCCGACGCGCTCATGAGCATCCTCGAGCCGCGCGGCTGCATCGTCGTGATCGAGGCCGAGCACCTCTGCATGACGATGCGCGGCGTGCGCAAGGCGGGCGCCCGCACCCTCACCTCGGCCGTGCGCGGGATCATGCACAACCCCGCGACCCGCGCCGAGGCGATGGCGCTCATCCACAGCCCGCGTCGCTGAGGCCGCCCGTGAGCGTCCCCCGCCCGCCTCACCGGCCCCTCCTCATGGGCGTCGTCAACGTCACGCCGGACTCGTTCTCCGACGGCGGCCGCTGGGCCGACCCCGACCGCGCGGTCGCCCACGGCCTCGAGCTCGTCGCGCAGGGCGCCGACCTCCTCGACATCGGGGGGGAGTCGACCCGGCCGGGCGCCACCCGCCCGCTGCTGGCCGAGGAGCTCGGTCGCGTCGTCCCCGTCATCCGCGCGCTCGCCGCGACCGGCGTCCCCGTCTCGGTCGACACCATGCGCGCCGAGGTCGCCCAGGCTGCGCTGGACGCCGGCGCGAGCGTCGTCAACGACGTCTCCGGCGGGCTCGCCGACCCCCGCATCCTCGAGGTGGCCGCGGCGGCGGGCGCGACGTACGTCGCCATGCACTGGCGCGCCCACAGCGACCGCATGGCCGACTTCGCGTCGTACCCGGCCGGGGTGGTCACCGAGGTCGCCGACGAGCTGGCGGTACGGCGGGACGCGGCGCTCGCCGCGGGCGTGGCCCCCGAGCGCCTCGTGCTCGACCCGGGGCTGGGGTTCGCGAAGCGGGCCGAGCACAACTGGGAGCTGCTGGCCGGCCTCGACCGGATCGCCGCGCTCGGCCACCGGCTTCTCGTGGGCGGCAGCCGCAAGACGTTCCTCGGCCGCCTCCTGGCCGAGGGGGACCAGCCGCGGGCCGTGGACGGGCGGGAGGCCGCCACCACGGCCCTCACCCTGCTGCTCGCGGACGCCGGCGCGTGGTGCGTGCGCGTGCACGACGTGCGGGCCAGCCGCGACGCCCTCGCCGTGCGGGAGGCCTGGCACTCGGCCAGGGCCTCCACCTCGCCGACCGCCGCCCCACCGACCGCCACCCCACCGACCGCCGCCCCACCGACCGCCGGCGACGCCGGCCAGACGGGACCGACATGACCGACGAGCTCGCCGTCCTCGGCATCGAGTGCTTCGCCCACCACGGGGTCTTCCCCGACGAGCGGCGCGACGGGCAGCGCTTCGTCGTCGACCTCGTGCTGGGCGTGGACACCCGGGCCGCGGCGGCCTCCGACGACTTGCACGACACGGTCGACTACGGAAGTCTCACCATGGCGGTGAAGGCCGCCGTGGAGTCCGACCCGGTCGACCTCGTCGAGCGGGTGGCCCAGCGGATCGCCGACACCTGCCTGTCGGACGAGCGTGTTGAATGGACCAGGGTGACCCTGCACAAGCCGGACGCACCCATCACCGCGACGTTCTCCGACGTCGCGCTGACGATCGAGCGGAAACGAGGCAACGCGTGACCGAGACGCCGAACCCCCACATCATCGACGCGGACACCCTGACGGGCGAGATGCGCCCGATCCGACGGACCGTGATCTCGTTGGGGTCCAACCTCGGCGACCGCTTCGCCAACCTCCAGGGCGCGGTCGACGCGCTCGCCGACACCCCCGACGTGTGGATCACCGGCATCTCGGCGGTCTACGAGACCGAGCCGGTCGGCACCCCCGAGGGCTCCGAGAACTTCCTCAACGCGGTCGTCCTCTTCGACACCACGCTCTCCGCGGCGCGCCTCGTGGACCGCGCCCACGCCATCGAGGACGCGTTCGGTCGCGAGCGCACCGCGATCCCGAACAGCCCGCGCAGCCTCGACGTCGACCTCATCGTGGTCGGCGACCGCCGCAGCAACGAGGAGTGGCTCCAGCTGCCGCACCCGCGCGCCGCCGAGCGGGCCTTCGTGCTCCAGCCCTGGTGCGACCTCGAGCCCGACGCCGAGATCCCCGACCACGGCCGCGTCGCCGACCTGCTCGCGAAGGTCGGGTCGCAGGGCGTCCACCGCCGTGACGACCTCGTCCTCTCCACCCCCTCCTGACGGCCCCGGGGGTCCCGGCGCGCCGGGACCCGGCGGAGCGGGTGACGACCGTCGCCGGCTCCGGCCCGTGGCGCCGGGGGTCCTGACCGCCTGGGTCGTCGCCGGCCTCGTCGTCGGCTGGCTCCTGCGCCGCCTGGCGCGGGCCGCCGGCACGAGCGTGCCCGAGGTCTCCTGGACCCAGGTGTTGCTCCTCGCGCTGGTCGCCGCGATCCTCGGCGTCTCCGCCGTCATCACCCGGCGGGAGGTCACCACGGCCCGTCCGGACCTCCCGGCCCACCGCGCCGTCAACCGCCTCGTGCTGGCCCGGGCCTGCGCGCTGGTGGGCGCCCTCCTCCTCGGCGGGTACGCCGGCCACGCCCTGAGCTGGGTGGGCTCGCCGTCGTTCGTCGCCGAGGAGCGGATGGCCCGCGCGCTCCTCGCGGCCCTCGCCGGTGCATCGGTGCTGGTCGCAGCCCTGCTGCTCGAGCGCGCGTGTCGCGTCCGATCGGACCCCGACGCCGCCTAGGGTGGCGCGCATGGCTTCCCCCACCGCCCGCCGACGCCAGCGCAGCACGCGCCTCGCCGTGGCCGTCGCGCTCATCGTCGTCGCCGGGCTGCTGGTCGCGGCCACCGTGCCCACCGGGTCGTTCCCCGCGGTCGCCGTCGCCGGCGCCGTCGCGGTCGCGCTCGGTGCGGCCGCCCTGCGCATCGCCCACACCGAGCTCATGACGTCGCGCCGCGAGGCCGCGGGCGACCGGGCCGCCCAGGCGAAGGAGTACGCCGCGCTCGCCGCGCGCCGTACCGAGGAGAACGCCGAGTTCGTCAGCTCGATGAGCGACCGCCTCGCCCAGCGCGACGACGCCCTGGCCGAGCGCTCGAAGGCGATCGGCGAGCTGGAGGAGGCCGTGCGCCTCGCCCAGGAGAAGGTCGTCGAGCTCACCCGCCGCGCCGACGCGGAGGCCAAGCGGGCCGACGCGGCCGTCGCCGAGCGGGACGCGCTGCGCACCCGGCTCGCCGCCGCGGAGGAGCGCGCCGCCGACGCGATCGTGCGCCTCGCCGAGCTGGAGCACGAGCTCGACGTGGTGCGGGCCGAGCTGCAGGCGTGGCAGACCACCCACGTCGACCTGCGCAAGCGCGCCTGAGCGCTCCGCCCGTCCACCCCGGCCCCGCGCGGGCCCGCCGGTGGCACTGCCCGTCGTCCTCGGCCGGGGGTGGGGCAGAATCACCGGGGTGATCCCGGACGACAGCCGATTCGAGCGCGACCCCGACGAGCTCCTCGCGTCAGAGCCGCCCCTGCCCGACGGCTGGTCGGTGACCGGGGTCGACCCGTCCGTGGACGCCGACGTCGACCGCCTCGTCGAGCTGTTGCGCGGCCACGAGGTCGCCGGACGCGGCTGGGCGGGCGCCGGCCGGGACGGCGT
The DNA here is from genome assembly GCF_029493445.1 of Nocardioides sp. ChNu-99. NCBI lineage: Bacteria > Bacillati > Actinomycetota > Actinomycetes > Propionibacteriales > Nocardioidaceae > Nocardioides > Nocardioides sp. ChNu-99. The sequence continues at coordinate 45,852 of NZ_JAHWBL010000020.1, forward strand.
GCTGGTCGAGATCTCCGACCTGGGCACCCGCACCCGCGCGAACGCCGTGGTGCGCGACCCCGACGGCGTCGTGCAGGGCTGGGGCAGCGTGCACGACCGCGCCGCCGGTCGCATGCTGCTGCTGCACGTCGTCGCCCGCGACCTGGACCACGTGGTCGCCGCCCGCTGCGCCCGGGTGCTCCTGACCTGGGCGGAGGCCCAGGCCCGCGAGGTCGGCGCCGCGCGCGGCCTGCCGGTCCAGCAGATCGACACCGGCGCGTTCACCGACGACCCCCGCCAGCACGCCTGGCTCAGCGCCGCCGGCTTCGAGCGGGTCCGCACCTGGTGGCAGATGAGCCGGCCGGTGACCGAGGCCGAGGCGGGCCTCGTGCCCGACCCGGAGCGCTGGGAGAAGGACGGGGTGGTCTTCCGCGCCGTGGGCCGCGAGGGCTCGGGCATGCCCGACGAGGCCGACCTCCGCAAGGTGCACCACGTGCTGGAGGGCGCCTTCACCGACCACTTCAACTCCCGCGAGGAGACGTTCGCGGAGTTCGTGCACCGGCTGCGCCAGGACCCGGGCCACCGGTGGGACCACTGGTGGCTGGCCGAGATCGTCGACGGCGACGAGGCCGAGCCGGCCGGCGCGCTGGTGGCGACCGAGAGCGAGTCCGACGACGGCCCGCACGGCTCGTACGTCGACTACCTCGGCGTCCTCGCCAACGCCCGCGGCCGCGGGGTGGCGAAGGGGCTGCTGCACACCGTGATCGCCGACGCCGCGCTGCGGGGCCGCAACCGGGTCGGGCTCGAGGTCGACGCGGACTCGCCGACGGGCGCCGACGGGCTCTACACCTCGATGGGCTGGACGTCGTCGTACCTCACCCAGTCGTGGCACAAGGACGTCCCCGTCACGGACGACGCGGCGGGCTCCCCGGCGGACGACGCCGCGGACCCGGCCTGAGGTCGTCGCCGTGAGCCCCACGAGCCTCGGGATGCCGGCGCTCCCGCCGCCCGGGGAGCCGACCTGGAAGCAGGCGTGGGACGCGGCGCTCTACGGCACGGCCGGGGGCTTCCTGCGCGCCCACCCGCCGACGCTGCTGCAGGCGCGCGACGCGGTGCTCGACCTGCTGGCCACGGAGCGGCCCGAGGAGCTCGTGCTGCTCGGCTCGATGGGCGTGCTGACGCCCGACATCGTCCGGGTGCTCCCCACGACCGCGATCCGGTTCGACCTCCCGGCGGGGTACGGCGGCACCGTGCTCGCCGCGGACTGGCTCGCCCACGTGCCGACCCACGTGGTGCAGGTCGACCGCGACGGCTACCCGCGGATCGTGCACGTCGACCCCGTGACCGGCCGCGAGCGCCTCGGCGCCCGCCTCGTCGAGACCGGCGTGCCGCAGCAGGTGGGCCGCTGGCTGCAGGAGTGGTGGCCCGTCGCCGACGGCGGTCCGGGGGCCCGCGCGGAGGTCGGCACGGCCCGCGACGCCGCGTGGCGTGACGTCGTGCGGAGCCTCGGGCCCGGCGGCCGCGCGGTCGCCGTCGAGTCCGGGCACACCCGCGCCGCCCGGCCGTTCGACGGCTCGCTGCGCTGCCCCGGGTCCCGCGACCACCCGGTGCTCGTGCCCGACGGGTCGCGCGACATCGTCGCCGGGGTGGCGCTCGACGCGGTCGCCGAGGCGACGGGCTCGGTCCTCGTCGACGGCGACGGCCCGACGCGCCTCGTGCACGTCCGCCGCTGACGCCGCGCCGTCGCCGCGGCACGTCGTGAGCCAGGTCACCGACCGGTCTGTTCCCCGGTTGGAAGCACGGGCGTAACGTTCCCGTTGCACTGAGCGGCCGGGTCGTCCGGCCGCACCGTTCGAGACAACGTCCGGTACCCACACCGGCCCCGCGAGGGGTGGTCGGAGGGACGGGAACGAGAGGTTCGGACCATGTCGTCAGACATGCCCCGCCCGCACGCCCTGCGCGTGGGCGTCATCGGCACCGGCCGCGTCGGTGCCGTGCTCGCGTCGGCCCTGGCCGACGCCGGGCACACGGTCGTCGCCGCCTCCGGCGAGTCGACGGCCTCCCGCCGGCGGGCCGCGGCGCTGCTGCCCGACGTACCGCTGCAGAAGCCCTCCGCCGTCGCCCGCGCCTGCGACCTGCTGCTGCTCACCGTTCCCGACGACATGCTCGGCAACGTGGTGCGCGTGCTCGCCGCGAGCGGCGCGCTGCACGCCGGCCAGGTCGTCCTCCACACCTCGGGCGCCCACGGCGTCGCCGCGCTCGCCCCGGCCGTCGCGGTCGGCGCGCGGGCGGTGGCGCTGCACCCGGCCATGACCTTCACCGGTACGGAGACCGACCTGCCGCGCCTGCGCGGGTGCGCGTACGGCGTGACCACCGGCCCCGAGGAGTCCGCGCTCGCCGACGGGCTCGTCGCCGACCTCGGCGGTCGGGTCGTGCGGGTGGCGGAGGAGCGGCGCCCGCTCTACCACGCCGCGCTGGCCCACGGCGCGAACCACCTGGTCACGCTCGTCGCCGAGGCGCTCGAGATGCTGGCCGCCGCCACGCCGACGGGGGAGCCCGGGGAGCCCGGGGAGCCCGGGGACACCGCCGGTCCGGCCGACGTGCTGCGCCCGCTGCTCACCGCGGCGCTCGACAACGCCCTGCGGGCCGGCGACGCCGCCCTCACCGGCCCCGTCGTGCGCGGCGACGTCGGCACGGTCGCCACCCACGTGGCGGAGGTCGCGGCCCACGCGCCGCAGGCCTCGGCGTCGTACGCCGCGCTGGCCCGCGCCACCGTCGGCCGGGCCGCCACCGACGGTCGCCTCCTGCCGCTGCGCGCCGGCCACCTGCTGGCCGCGCTCGAGGGCGAGCCGGCGACCGCGCCCGCCACCCCCGCCACCCCCACCAGCGCCATCAGCCCCGAGGACGTGGCCCGATGACGACGACCGTGCGTCCGACCCCGCCGTCCGCGGCGCTCGCCCCCGCCCTCGCCCCCACCCGCGCGGCGCTCCAGCACGAGCTCGCCGTGGTCCGCGCGCGCGGCGGCCGGGTGGCGTTCGTGCCGACGATGGGCGCGCTCCACGAGGGCCACGCCAGCCTGGTGCGGGTCGCCCGCGACCACGTCGGGGCCGACGGGGCCGTCGTCGTGTCGATCTTCGTCAACCCGTTGCAGTTCGGGGAGGGCGAGGACCTCGACCGCTACCCGCGCACGCTCGACGCCGACCTGGCGCTCTGCGCCGCGGAGGGCGTCGACGTGGTGTTCGCGCCGGCCGTCGACGAGGTCTACCCCGGCGGCGACCCGCAGGTGACGGTCGAGCCCGGGCCCCTGGCCACGGTGCTCGAGGGCGCCAGCCGCCCCGGTCACTTCCGCGGCGTGCTGACCGTCGTGGCCAAGCTGTTCGGCCTCGTGCAGCCCGACGTCGCGGTGTTCGGCCAGAAGGACTACCAGCAGCTCGCGCTCGTGCGACGCATGGCCGCCGACCTGTGCCTGCCGGTCGAGGTCGTCGGCGCCGAGACGGTCCGCGAGGCCGACGGCCTGGCGCTCAGCTCGCGCAACCGCTACCTCGACGCGGAGCAGCGTCGCCTCGCCGTCGTGCTCTCCCGCGCGCTGAGCGCCGCGGCCGACCACGCGTCGTACGGCGTGGACGCGGCCCGGCAGGCCGCGGCGACCGTGCTGGCGGAGGCGCCGCAGGTGGAGGTCGACTACCTCGTCGTGACCGAGGCCGACCTGGCCGAGGTCGACCCGGCCCGCACCGACCCCCGCGAGGGCCGCGTGCTGGTCGCCGCCCGCCTCGGCGCGACCCGCCTCATCGACAACCTGCCGCTGGACCTGCGAGCCACCGGAGCCCCAGGTTTCCCCGCCTAGCCGGGTATCCCTGTGCTTCACGGCCTAGGCATCAGCCGTAGACCACAGGTTTCCCCGCCTAGGCGGGGAAACCTCACCGAACCGCCCCACCACCCCGCACCCCCACGAGCACCGAGGAGACCTCCGATGCTGCGCACCATGATGAAGAGCAAGATCCACCGCGCGACCGTGACGCAGGCCGACCTGCACTACGTCGGCTCGGTCACCGTCGACGAGGACCTCCTCGACGCCGCCGACCTGCTGGCCGGCGAGCTCGTCCACATCGTCGACATCACCAACGGCGCCCGCCTCGAGACCTACACGATCGCCGGCGAGCGCGGCTCGGGCGTCATCGGCATCAACGGCGCCGCGGCCCGCCTCGTGCAGCCCGGCGACCTCGTGATCCTCATCGGCTACGGCCAGATGGAGACGGCGGAGGCCAAGGAGTTCCAGCCGCACGTCGTCTTCGTCGACGCCGACAACAAGATCCTCGCCACGGGCTTCGACCCGGCCGAGGCGCTCGCCGGCTCGGGCCTGGTGCGCGGGGACACGCTGGCCGCGCGCTGAGCGCGCGGTGCTGCGAGACTCCACCCCCATGAGCACCCCGACCACTCGCCTGCCGCAGCGGCTGAGCGCGCCCGAGCCGGGCTGGACGACGCGGGCCGACGTGGTCGTGGTCGGCTCCGGCATCGCCGGGTTGACCGCGGCGCTGCGGCTCCGCGCGGCCGGCGTGGGCCGGGTGCTGGTGGTCACGAAGACGGTGCTCGACGCCGGCTCCACCCAGTGGGCCCAGGGCGGGATCGCAGCGGCCCTCGGGCCCGGTGACACCCCGGCCGAGCACGAGCTCGACACCCTCGTCGCGGGCGCCGGCGCCTGCGACGGCGAGGCGGTGCGGGTGCTCGTCACCGAGGGGCCCGAGGCGGTCCGCGAGCTCATCGGCCTGGGGGCGCAGTTCGACCACGACCCCGACGGCGAGCTGTCGCTGACCCGGGAGGGCGGCCACCACCGCGACCGCATCGCCCACGCGGGCGGCGACGCGACGGGCGCGGAGATCCAGCGGGCGCTCATCGCGGCCGTGCAGCGGGACCCCGAGGTCGAGGTGGTGCAGCACGCCCTGGCCGTCGACCTCCTGCTCGCCGCCGACGGCGGCGTCGCCGGCCTGACCCTCCACGTGCTGGGCGAGGGGCAGCGCGACGGTGTCGGCGCGGTGCTGTGCCGCGCGGTGGTGCTCGCCAGCGGCGGCCTCGGCCAGGTCTTCCAGCAGACCACGAACCCGTCGGTCACCACCGGCGACGGCATGGCGCTGGCCCTGCGGGCGGGCGCCACCCTGCGCGACCTGGAGTTCGTGCAGTTCCACCCCACGGTGCTCTACCTGGGCCCCGACGCGCTGGGTCAGCAGCCCCTCATCTCCGAGGCGGTGCGCGGCGAGGGCGCCGTGCTCGTCGACGGCCCGCCCGAGGAGGGTGGTCGCCGCGTGATGGAGGGCGTGCACGAGCTCGGCGACCTCGCGCCGCGCGACGTCGTCGCCAAGGCCATCACCCGCCGCATGCACGCGACGGGCCGCCCGCACGTGTGGCTCGACGCCCGCGCCCTGGGGCGGGAGTTCTGGGAGCGCCGCTTCCCCACGATCCTCGCCACCTGCGAGCGGTACGGCGTGGACCCGGCCACCGACCTCATCCCCGTCGCCCCGGCCTGCCACTACGCGTCCGGCGGCGTGCGCACCGACCTGTGGGGGCGCACCGGCGTGCCGGGCCTCTACGCCACCGGCGAGGTGGCCTGCTCGGGCGTGCACGGCGCCAACCGCCTCGCCTCGAACTCCCTGCTCGAGGGCCTCGTGTTCTCGCGGCGCATCGCGACCGTGCTGCCCGGCGAGCTGCGGGGCTGGTCCGAGCCCGCCGACGACCGCCGGCCCGCCGGCCTCGTCAGCGGCGACGTGCGCGCCGAGCTGCAGGCGGTCATGACCGAGCGCGTCGGCGTGCTGCGCAGCGCCACGGGGCTCGCCGAGGCGCACGCGCGGCTCGCGGGGCTGGCCGCCGTACCGGCCGACCGGGTCGACGTCGACGCCTGGGAGACCACCAACCTCCTCACCGTCGCCGACGCCCTCGCCGCGGCCGCCGCCCTGCGCACCGAGACCCGCGGGTCCCACTGGCGCGAGGACCACCCCGACACCGACGACCACTTCCCGGGCCACTTCGACGTCACGGTCCACGAGGGCGTACGTCGGGTCGCGCTCGCCGCCGCACCCACCCGCACCGAGGAGACGACCCCCTGATGCTCGCGCGCCACCCCCTCGACGCGATGCCCGCCGCACTGCTCGCCGAGATCGAGGCCGCCGGCCTGTCCGCCGCCGCCCTGCACTCCGCCGTGGCCGCGGCCATCGACGAGGACCTGCCGGGCGAGGACGTCACGAGCGCCGCCACCATCCCGGCCGCCGCCCGCGGCGTCGCCGAGATGGCGGCCCGCGAGCCCGGGGTCGTCGCCGGCCTGGCGCTCGCCGAGCTGGTGTTCCGCTACGTCATGGGCGACGACGTCGAGGTCACCGACCGGCGCCCCGACGGCGACCGCGTCGCGGCGGGCGACCTCGTGCTGCGCGTCGCCGGCCCCACCCGCGGCCTGCTGACCGCCGAGCGGGTCGCGCTCAACTACGCCAGCCACCTCTCGGGCGTCGCCACCGCGACCGCCGCCTGGGTCGCGGCGCTCGAGGGCACGCGGGCGCGCGTGCTCGACACCCGCAAGACGCTGCCCGGCATGCGCGCGCTGCAGAAGTACGCCGTGCGCTGCGGCGGCGGCGTGAACCACCGGTTCAGCCTGTCGGACGTCGCGATGGTGAAGGACAACCACGTGGTCGCCGCCGGCGGGGTCGTGCCGGCGTACGAGGCCGTGCGGGCGGCCTACCCCGACGTCCGGGTCGTCGTGGAGGTCACCGAGCTCGACGAGCTGCGCCAGCTGCTCGAGGTGGGCTGCGACTGGGTGCTGCTCGACAACATGACCACGGCGACGATGGCCGAGGCGGTCGCGATCACGGGTGGCCGCGCGACGCTCGAGGCCTCCGGGGGCCTCACCATCGCCCGTGCCACCGAGGTGGCGGCCACGGGCGTCGACTACATCTCCGTCGGCGCGCTCACCCACTCCGTCACGGTCTTCGACCTGGGCCTGGACCTGCGGGGCTGACGTGAGCACCCCACTGCCACCGCCCGCCGCCGGCTCCCGGCTGCTCTGCGTCGCGATCGGCAACACCCGCACCGTGCTGAGCCTGCTGGACGGCGAGACGCCGCTCGCCGACTGGCGGGTGGCGACCGACGAGCGCCGTACGGCGGACGAGTGGGCCGCGCTGCTCACCTCGCTGCTCGCCGAAGGCGGGCCCGCGCAGCCGCTGCCGGACGGCATCCGGTCGCTGACGGGCGTCGCCATCGCCTCGACTGTGCCGGGCGTGCTCCACGAGTGGCGCGGGATGCTGGCGCGCCACCTGCCGCAGGTGCCGCACGTCGTCGTCGGGGCGGGGGTACGGACGGGCATCCCCGTGCTGGTCGACAACCCGCGCGAGGTCGGCGCGGACCGCATCGTCAACGCGCTGGCCGCGGCGACCTACCACGCGGAGCCGGGCCGGCCGGTCGTCGTCGTCGACCTCGGCACCGCGACCACCCTCGACGTGGTGAACGCGAAGGGGCAGTACGTCGGCGGGCTCATCGCGCCCGGCGTCGAGGTCGCCGCCGAGGCCCTCGACCGGCGTACGGCGCAGCTGCGGCGCGTCGAGCTGGTGCGTCCGCGCTCGGTCGTCGCCAAGAACACGGTGGAGGCGATCCAGGCGGGCCTCTACTTCGGCGTGCTGGCGCAGGTCGAGGGACTCGTGGCCCGGGTGGCCGCCGAGATCGGCACGAGCGTGGCGGACCTGCGCGTCGTGTCGACCGGGTATCTCGCCCCGCTCGTGAGCGAGGAGTGCGCCGGTATCGACCGGCACGACCCGTGGCTCACCGCGCGCGGTCTCGAGCTGGTGTTCCGCCGCAACGCGTCCTGAGGCAGTCGGTCTCTTTTCCGCTGCACCTCCTACCCCCTTTTCCCCGGTCGACTCCGCCCGCATTCCCGCCGGCCGTCGCCCGTTCTCCTCGGGCTTTCGCATCCGCTCCGTCGACGACATCACGAAATGCAATTCCCCGCACGGGTCGACCCGGTGCTGAATGTCGCGCTCCTTTCTGCCATGATCGAGCAGTAATTCATTCCCGGCCGGTTTTCCGGTCGACTCCTGGGAAAGTGGTGGGAAATGGCGCAGAAGGTGAACATCGTCCTCGTCGACGACATCGACGGCAGCGAGGCGACGCAGACGGTCTCGTTCGGTCTCGACGGCGCCGAGTACGAGATCGACCTCAACGACGAGCACGCCGAGGCCCTGCGCGAGGCGCTGGCCGGCTACGTCGGGCACGCCCGCAAGTCGGGCGGCAACCGGCGGGCGCGCCGTACGTCGTCCTCGTCGTCCGCGGCGGCGGCCTCCGACGGCCCGTCGACCAAGGAGGTCCGCGAGTGGGCCCGCGAGAACGGCTGGGAGGTCCCCGACCGCGGCCGCGTGTCGGCCGAGATCCGCGAGGCGTACGACGCCGCGCACTGACGCCGTACCGAGCGAGCCCTCTCCACGCTCCGTGCGCCACCGGGGTCTGTTCGCTGTGAGCAGACCCCGGTGGGTGTCTGGAGGGGAACACGTAGTCTGGACCGGGAGTTGATCTCCGGTGTACGAGCGGCCTCTGGCGGGGTCGCCCGGCCCACCCGCGGCGCTGGCGCGTCGCGGTATCGAGAAGGATCGAGGCGCACATGTTCGAGCGGTTCACTGACCGAGCCCGTCGGGTGGTCGTGCTGGCCCAGGAAGAGGCCCGCATGCTCTCCCACAACTACATCGGCACCGAGCACATCCTGCTCGGGCTGATCCACGAGGGCGAGGGTGTCGCGGCGAAGGCCCTGGAGAGCCTGGACATCTCGCTCGAGGCCGTCCGCGCCCAGGTCGAGGAGATCATCGGCCAGGGCCAGCAGGCCCCCAGTGGTCACATCCCCTTCACCCCCCGAGCCAAGAAGGTGCTCGAGCTGTCGCTGCGCGAGGCGCTGCAGCTCGGTCACTCCTACATCGGCACCGAGCACATCCTGCTCGGCCTCATCCGCGAGGGTGAGGGCGTCGCCGCCCAGGTGCTGCAGAAGCTGGGCGCCGACCTGAACCGCGTGCGGCAGCAGGTCATCCAGCTGCTCAGCGGTTTCCAGGGCAAGGAGAGCGCGGGTGCCGCGGCCAGCACGGGCGGCTCCGGCAGCGAGGCCCCGTCCTCGTCGCTGGTGCTCGACCAGTTCGGTCGCAACCTGACGCAGGCGGCCCGCGAGGGCAAGCTGGACCCGGTCATCGGCCGCGAGTCCGAGATCGAGCGGGTCATGCAGATCCTCTCGCGCCGCACGAAGAACAACCCGGTCCTCATCGGCGAGCCCGGCGTCGGCAAGACGACGGTCGTCGAGGGCCTGGCGCAGGACATCGTCAAGGGCAACGTGCCGGAGACGCTGAAGGACAAGCACATCTACACGCTCGACCTCGGCGCCCTGGTCGCCGGCTCGCGCTACCGCGGTGACTTCGAGGAGCGCCTGAAGAAGGTGCTCAAGGAGATCCGCACGCGCGGCGACATCGTGCTGTTCATCGACGAGATCCACACCCTCGTCGGGGCCGGTGCGGCCGAGGGCGCGATCGACGCGGCGAGCATCCTCAAGCCGATGCTGGCGCGCGGCGAGCTGCAGACCATCGGCGCGACCACGCTGGACGAGTACCGCAAGTACCTGGAGAAGGACGCCGCCCTCGAGCGCCGCTTCCAGCCCATCCAGGTGGCCGAGCCCTCGATCGCGCACACGATCGAGATGCTCAAGGGCCTGCGGGACCGCTACGAGGCGCACCACCGGGTGACGATCACCGACGAGGCGCTCGTCTCGGCGGCCACGCTCGCCGACCGCTACATCTCCGACCGGTTCCTGCCGGACAAGGCGATCGACCTCATCGACGAGGCCGGCTCCCGCCTGCGCATCAAGCGCATGACGGCGCCCGCCGACCTCAAGGAGTACGACGACAAGATCGCCGAGGTGCGCGTCCGCAAGGAGGCGGCCATCGACGGTCAGGACTTCGAGGCCGCCGCCGCGCTCCGCGACGAGGAGAAGCAGCTCATCCTCAAGAAGGCCGACCGCGAGAAGCAGTGGCGCTCCGGCGACATGGACGTCGTCGCCGAGGTCGACGAGGAGCTGATCGCCGAGGTGCTCGCCGTCGCGACGGGCATCCCGATCGTGAAGCTGAGCGAGGAGGAGTCGTCCCGCCTGCTCAACATGGAGGACGAGCTCCACAAGCGCGTCATCGGCCAGGAGGAGGCCGTCAAGGCCCTCTCGCGGGCGATCCGTCGTACGCGTGCCGGTCTGAAGGACCCGAAGCGTCCCGGTGGCTCGTTCATCTTCGCCGGCCCGTCCGGTGTCGGTAAGACGTGGCTCTCGAAGACGCTGGCGGAATTCCTCTTCGGTGACGAGGACGCGCTCATCCAGCTCGACATGAGCGAGTTCGGCGAGAAGCACACCGTTTCCCGCCTCTTCGGTTCTCCCCCCGGTTACGTCGGTTACGAGGAGGGTGGCCAGCTCACGGAGAAGGTGCGGCGCAAGCCGTTCTCGGTGGTGCTCTTCGACGAGGTCGAGAAGGCCCACCCGGACATCTTCAACTCGCTGCTGCAGATCCTGGAGGAGGGTCGCCTGACCGATTCCCAGGGTCGGGTGGTCGACTTCAAGAACACCGTCATCATCATGACGACGAACCTCGGCACGCGTGACATCGCGAAGGGCGTGAACCTCGGTTTCGCCCAGACCGGTGACGCCGCGGGTTCGTACGACCGGATGAAGAACAAGGTGTCGGAGGAGCTCAAGCAGCACTTCCGCCCCGAGTTCCTCAACCGTGTCGACGAGATCATCGTGTTCCCGCCCCTGAACCAGGAGCAGATCATCTCGATGGTCGACAACATGATCGCGTCGGTGGAGCTGCGCCTGAAGGACCGCGACATGTCGCTGGAGGTGACGCAGGCTGCGAAGGACCTGCTCGCCAAGCGCGGCTTCGACCCGGTGCTCGGTGCGCGTCCGCTGCGCCGCACGGTGCAGCGCGAGATCGAGGACACCCTGGCCGAGAAGATGCTCTTCGGCGAGGTCGGCCCCGGTCAGATCGTGCTGGTCGACGCCGACGGCGAGGGCCCGACGGCGACCTTCACCTTCAAGGGCCAGAAGGTCGGCGCCATGCCCGACATGCCGCCCCTCGAGGCGGCCGGCGTCGAGCTGACGAAGGGCGACCCGACCGAGGAGACCGAGGGTCCCGTGGACATCCCGCGGAGCCCGGAGGACTGATCCTCCGCCGCCCGGCGAGACCCGGGCGGTGACCAGCAGCGGCCCGTGCGCTCCGGCGCACGGGCCGCTGTCGTGTCTGCGGGCCGCGTGCCGTGCCGCCGGCGGACGCGGACGTCATGCGAAGGGAGGTCGCTGGCCTCGGGTCGGTATGACGTCCGGGGCGCTCGCCGGTGTGGTGCGGGGGACGTCATGCGGAGCGTGGCCCCTGGCCTCGGGTCTGTATGACGTCCGGGGCGGGGTACGGCGCCGCGTCAGGGCAGCGCGTACGTCGTGGGCCCGACCTGCGCGAGCAGGCCGTCGGCCAGGAGGCTGGCCAGGCACCGCTCGCGCTGCGTCGCGTCGGCCCACTGCGCCTCCAGCGTCGAGGCCGGCACCGGGCCGTCGGCGTCGCGCACGGCGCCGAGCAGGCGGCCGCGGCACTGCCGGTCGGTGCCGGCGTACGTCTGCACGGGGCGGGGCGGCCCGTCGTACGCCGGCCGCCCGGCCGCCACCCACGCGCACCGCTCCGCCAGCGGGCAGCGGGGGCACGCCGGCGAGGTCGCCGTGCAGACGAGCGCGCCGAGCTCCATCAGCCCGACGTTCCAGGTCGCCGCGACGGGTGCCTCGTCGGGCAGCAGGGACGCGGCCAGGTCGCGCTCGGCGCGGGTGACCGAGCGCGCCGGGTGCTCGACGCCCGCCACCGCCCGCCCGATCACGCGCCGCACGTTGGTGTCGAGCACGACGTGGCGCCGCGCGTGCGCGAAGGACGCGATGGCCGCCGCCGTGTAGTCACCGACCCCCGGCAGGGCCAGCAGGTCGTCGTACGACGCGGGCACCTCGCCGCCGTGCCGCTCCACGATCGCGGTGGCCGCCGCGTGCAGCCGCAGGGCGCGCCGCGGGTAGCCGAGCCGCCCCCACGCCCGCACCGCCTCGCCGGTGCCGGCGGCGGCCAGGTCGGCGGGCGTCGGCCACGCCTCGAGCCAGGCGGCGTGCACCGGCAGCACCCGCGCGACGGGCGTCTGCTGCAGCATGAACTCCGAGACCATGACGGACCACGCGGTCGCCTCGGTACGGCGCCACGGCAGGTCGCGGGCGTGCTCGTCGTACCAGGTGAGGACGGCGGCGTGCAGCGCCTCGAGCTCCGCCGGGGCCACGGCCGCGGGAGCGACGACCGCGGGGGAGCCGGGCGTCGTGGGGGTGGGCTGGGGCACGTCGCCCGAGCCTACGGTGCGCCTGCCCGGCGGGGGCCTCCACGCTGACTACCGTTCGCGCCATGTCTTCCCCGACCCGTCCCCGTCGCCGGCACCCGGCGCGGGTCTACTGGGTGCGCCGCGGCCTGGTGCTCGGCGTCGCCGCCCTGCTCGTCGTCGCGATCGCCCGGCTGCTCGGCGGGGGCGGCGACGAGGAGCCGGCGGGGGAGCCCGCCGCCCAGGTCGCGGGCGAGGCCTCGCCGACGGCGGAGGAGACGGGCGACGCGGCGCCGACCACCACCGCGGCCGAGCCGACGACCACCCAGCCGGCGAGCCCCACCGGCCCCTGCGCGCCGGAGGACGTCGTCGTGACCCCGCAGGTCGAGGACGCGGTCGCGGGCTCGCCGGTCAGCATCACCCTGGCCCTCACGACCCGCGAGTCGCCGGCCTGCTTCTGGAACGTCTCGTCGGCCACGGTGGTCGTGAAGGTGACCTCGGGCGAGGACGGCATCTGGACGAGCCAGCACTGCCCCGACGCCGTGGCGCGCGTCGACGACGCCGTGCTCCGCCCGGAGCAACCGGCCGTGGCGACCGTCGAGTGGCCCGCCTGGCGCTCCGGCCCGGGCTGCGAGCTCATGCAGTGGTCGCTGCCGGGCGCCTACCACGTGGAGGCGGCGGCCCTCGCGGGCGAGCCGACCGACGTGCAGTTCGAGCTGGTGGCCCCCGAGCCCGAGATCATCGAGCGGACGATCCCGCCGACGGCGCCGCCCGCGACCAGCGCGGCCCCGCAGTCGACGGCTCCCGCCCCCACCGCTCCCGCGACGACGGGCTGACCGCCCGAGCGGGCAGCGCCACCGGCTCAGACGTAGCGCTCGAGGATGCTCGACTCGGCGAGCCGGGACAGCCCCTCGCGCACGTTGCGGGCGCGCAGCTCGCCGACGCCGTCGACGGCCTGCAGGTCGTCGATGCCGGCGGACAGCAGCTTCTGCAGCGTGCCGAAGTGCTCGACGAGACGGTCGACCACGGCGGCGGGCAGGCGGGGCACCTTCGCCAGCAGCCGGTAGCCGCGCGGTGCCACGGCGCCGTCCAGGTGCTCGCTCGTGCCGAGGCCGAGGGCCTTCGCCACCTGGGCGGGGTCGACGAGCTCGGTGGCCGACAGGCCGTCGAGGCGGTCGAGCAGCTTCTCCGGCGAGGGCGCGCGGCGCCCCGAGGGCAGGTAGTCGCGCACGACCAGCTCGCGCTCGGCGTCGACGCCGGTGACGAGCTCCTCGAGCTGCAGCGACAGCAGGCGGCCGTCGGTGCCGAGCTCGAGCACGTAGTCCTCGATCTCGCGGGCGATGCGCGAGACCATCTCGAGGCGCTGGGCGACGACCGCGACGTCGCGCACGGTCACGAGGTCCTCGATCTCCAGCGCGGACAGCGTCGTGGCCACCTCGTCGAGGCGCAGCTTGTAGCGCTCCAGCGTCGCGATCGCCTGGTTGGCGCGGGACAGGATCTGGCCCGAGTCCTCCAGCACGTGGCGGGTGGACCCGACGTACGCCGCGATGATCTGCATCGACTGCGACACCGAGATCACCGGGAAGCCGGTCTGCTTCGCGACGCGGTCGGCGGTGCGGTGCCGGGTGCCGGTCTCGAACGAGGGGATCGTGTGGTCCGGCATGAGGTGCACGGCGGCGCGCTGGATGCGGCTGACGTTCGCGTCGAGGATGACGGCGCCGTCCATCTTGGCCAGCTCGCGCAGGCCGGTGGCGCTGAAGGGCACGTCGAGCTCGAAGCCGCCCGTCGAGATCGACTCCACCACGGCGTCGTTGCCCAGCACGATGAGGGCGCCGGTGCGCCCGCGCAGGATCCGCTCCAGCCCGTCGCGCAGCGCGGTGCCCGGGGCGATGGACGCCAGCACCTCCCGCACGCGCAGCATGTCCTCGCTGCGATCGATCCCGGCCACGTTCCTCCTCGAGCTGCGTCGCGCCCGCACGGGCGCCGGCCCGAGTCTAGGGCCGCCGGTGGCAGACGACGTCCGCCTTTGGTAGGGCGTGGCGCGCCCCGGGTCTCCCGGGCTCGCCCGATCCCCTCGCCGCGCCCGACGCGCCGCCGTAGCATGACCCGACCGGCCTCGGGGCATACACGGGCAGGTCGAGCGAGGGGCGGTGGGTCCAGTGGTGATCTTCATGGTGGTCGCCGGGGTGGGTGCCGTCATCGGCGCTGTCCTGGCCTGGGTCTGGGCCCGTACGACGGGGGAGCAGCGCCCTGCTCCGGGGCGCCACGCCGCGCCGGTCGCCCCCGTCGGTACGCCGACCGCCACGCGGCCCGGCGCGTCCCGGGCGGGCGGCGCCTCCGTGGACGACGAGCCGACCGTGCCGCTGCGCACCGGGAGCCCCGCCGAGCGCGACACCGGTCGCCCCGAGCCCACGCTCCCGCTGCCCCGCCCCGCGGCGCCGCGGGCCG
>NZ_JAHWBL010000021.1:0-60510 GCF_029493445.1 Nocardioides sp. ChNu-99
GCGCCAGCGCGCGATGGCGCTGCGGGCGACGGCCGCCGTGGCCCTGGCGAGCGTGGTCCTCGGCGCCGGGGGCGCCGTGGCGCTCGGGGCGGTGAGCGACGGCGCGGACGAGGCCGGCCAGGGCGGACCGGGGGGTCGGGGCGGCCAGTTCGCGCCCGGTGGCCAGGTGCCGCCCGGTGGGCAGGTGCCGCCAGGTGGGCAGGTGCCGCCGGGGGCTCAGGCACCCGGCAGCTGACCCGGTTCGTGGTGGCAGCGCCGCGGAAAGCCTGGCGCTGCCACCACGAACGGGACCCGGGCGCAGGACAGGAGGGAACCCGTTCGCGCCGCTGGGGTCCGTCGGGGAGAATGGGCGGGCTGTGCGCATCGACTACCCACCCCAGCTGCCGGTCTCGGCGCGCCGCGAGGACATCGCGGCCGCGATCCGCGACCACCAGGTCGTCATCGTCGCCGGCGAGACGGGCTCGGGGAAGACGACCCAGCTGCCGAAGATCTGCCTCGAGCTGGGGCGCGGGCAGGCGAGCGAGCACGTCGGTCGCGACGGACGCACCCGCCGTCGCGGCGGCCTGATCGGCCACACCCAGCCCCGCCGGATCGCGGCGCGCGCGGTGGCCGAGCGCATCGCGGAGGAGACGGGCACCGAGCTGGGCGACCTCGTCGGCTACCAGGTGCGCTTCACCGACAAGACCTCCCGCAGCAGCCGCGTGAAGCTGATGACGGACGGCATCCTGCTGGCGGAGCTGCAGCGCGACCGCGACCTGCGCCGCTACGACACGATCATCATCGACGAGGCCCACGAGCGGAGCCTCAACATCGACTTCCTGCTCGGCTACCTCCGCCGCCTGCTGCCGCGGCGCCCCGACCTGAAGCTCATCATCACCTCGGCGACGATCGACCCCGAGCGCTTCGCGGCCCACTTCGCCGACCGCTCGGGCAAGCCGGCCCCGATCATCGAGGTGTCGGGGCGCACCTTCCCCGTCGAGGTCCGCTACCGCCCGCTCATGGAGACGCCGGAGGACGACGAGGACGGCGAGGTCATCGTCCGCGACCAGACCGAGGCGGTCGTCGACGCGGTGAAGGAGCTGTCCGCGGAGGGCCCCGGCGACGTGCTGGTCTTCCTGCCGGGCGAGCGGGAGATCCGCGACACCGCGGAGGCGCTGGGCGACCTGGCGAAGGTGCAGGGCCCCCGCGGGGTCGACGTGCTGCCGCTCTACTCCCGGTTGTCGTCGGCGGAGCAGCACCGCGTGTTCTCGCCGAGCGGGTCGCGGCGCCGTGTCGTGCTCGCCACCAACGTCGCCGAGACGTCGCTGACGGTGCCGGGCATCCGGTACGTCGTGGACTCCGGCGTCGCGCGCATCTCGCGCTACTCGGCGCGCACCAAGGTGCAGCGCCTCCCCATCGAGCCGATCAGCCAGGCGAGCGCGGCCCAGCGCTCCGGGCGCTGCGGGCGCGTGGCCGAGGGCATCGCGATCCGCCTCTACTCCGAGGAGGACTTCGAGTCCCGCCCGGAGTTCACCGACCCGGAGATCCTCCGCACCAACCTGGCCAGCGTCATCCTCCAGATGACCAGCCTCGGGCTCGGCGACATCGCGCGCTTCCCCTTCGTCGAGCCGCCGGACCGCCGCAACGTCACGGCCGGCACGCAGCTGCTCGAGGAGCTCGGGGCGCTGGCGGGCGTCGTACCCGACGAGGGCGCGGAGCGCCCCCGCGGCGAGGCGCCGCGGCACCGGCTCACCGACGTGGGCCGCCGCCTGGCCCGCCTGCCGATCGACCCGCGGCTGGCGCGCATGATCATCGAGGCCGAGCGCCTCGGCTGCGTGCGCGAGGTCGTCGTCATCGCCGCCGCGCTCAGCCTGCAGGACCCCCGCGAGCGCCCCGCCGAGCAGCAGGCGCAGGCCGACCAGGCGCACGCCCGGTTCAAGCACGAGTCGGGCGACTTCCTCACTTGGCTGAACCTGTGGCGCCACCTGAAGCGCCAGCAGCGCGACCTGTCCGGCAGCGCGTTCCGCCGGATGTGCAAGGCGGAGTTCCTCAACTACCTGCGGGTGCGGGAGTGGCAGGACTTCGAGTCGCAGCTGCGGCAGGTCTGCAAGGAGATGGGCGTCGAGATCGGCACGCCCGCCGAGGAGCCCGACGCCGACGGCATCCACCAGGCGCTGCTGTCGGGGCTGCTCTCGCAGATCGGCCTGCTCGAGGAGCGCGAGGACGGCACCCGCGCCAAGGAGCGGCAGAAGGGCCGTCGTCCGGGCCCGCGGGAGTACCTCGGTGCGCGCGGCACCCGCTTCGCGATCTTCCCCGGCAGCGTCCTCAAGGGCCGCAACCCACCGTTCGTCATGGCCGCCGAGCTCGTCGAGACCGGCCGGCTCTGGGCGCGGCAGGCCGCGGCCATCGACCCCGCGTGGGCCGAGCGGGCGGGCGCCCACCTGGTCAAGCGCACCTACTCCGAGCCGAGCTGGTCGAAGAAGCGCGGCAGCGCCGTGGCGAACGAGCGCGTGACGCTGTACGGCGTGCCGCTCGTCGTCGACCGCACGGTCCAGCTGGGCCGCGTCGACGCGCCGCTGGCGCGCGAGCTGTTCCTGCGCCACGCCCTCGTGCTCGGCGAGTGGGGCGCCGCGGAGACCGGGCGCCACCGGTTCCTCGTGGAGAACCAGCGCCTGCTCGCGGAGGCCGAGGAGCTGGAGCACCGGGCGCGGCGCCGCGACATCGTGGTCGACGAGGAGACCCTGCTGGAGTTCTACGACGCCCGCGTGCCCGCGAGCGTCGTCAGCGCGGCCCACTTCGACCAGTGGTGGAAGCGGGAGCGGCAGAAGCGCCCCGACCTCCTCGTCTTCGACCCGTCGATGCTCACCCACTCCTCGGCCGAGGAGATCCGGGCGCACGACTACCCCGAGCAGTGGAGCGCGACGGGCGCGGGCGGCGGGCACCTGACGTTCCCCATCAGCTACCACTTCGAGCCCGGCGCGGCCGACGACGGCCTGACGATCGACGTGCCCCTGGCCTCGCTCAACCAGCTGGAGCCCGGCGACTTCTCGTGGAACGTGCCCGGGCTCCGCGAGGAGCTGGTGACCGCGCTCATCCGCTCGCTGCCGAAGAACCTGCGCACCGCGCTCGTGCCCGCGCCCGACCACGCCCGCCGCTTCCTCGCCGAGACGCCGCCGGGGGAGGAGCCGCTGCTCGACGCGCTCGAGCGCTACGCCCGTTCGACGACCGGCGCGATCATCCCGCGCGAGGCGTGGGACTGGTCGAAGGTCGCCCCGCACCTGCGGCCCACCTTCCGCGTCGTCGACGAGACCGGTGGCGAGGTGTCGCGCGGCAAGGACCTCGCGGGTCTCGCCGAGCCCCTGCGCCCCTCGCTGGAGCAGGCCATCGCCGACGTCGCCGCCGACGCCGGCCAGACCGTCACCGGGGCCACCGCCTGGGTGTTCGGCGCCATCGAGCCGTCCTTCACCCAGCAGCGCGCGGGCCACGAGGTGCGCGGCTTCCCGACGCTGGACGACGAGGGCGCGTCGGTGGCGCTGCGGGTCGTCGGCTCGAAGGACGAGCAGGAGGCCCGCCACCGCCTCGGCGTGCGGCGCCTGCTGCTCCTGGCGCTGGAGGAGGCCGAGCCCGGGCTGCTCAAGCGGGTCGCCGACGGGCTGTCGACGACCGACAAGCTGGGGCTCGTGGGCTCGCCGTACCCCTCGACCGCGGAGCTGCTGGAGGACTGCCGCGCCGCCGTGGTCGGGGAGGCCGTCGACGCGCGGCCCGCGGTGCGGGACCAGGCGGCGTACGACGCGCTGCTCGCCGCCGTGCGCACCGACCTCGAGCCGCGGGTGCGCGGCGTCGTCGCCGACGTCGGCCGGGCCCTCGCCGCCCACCGCGCCGTCGACAAGCGGCTCACCGGCCGCGCCGACATGCACCTGCTGACCTCGCTGACGGACCTGAAGGCCCAGCTCGCCCGGCTCGTCGGTCCGGGCTTCGTGGGCGAGGCGGGGCCGGCGCAGCTGCGTCGCTACCCGACGTACCTGCGGGCCATGGAGGAGCGCCACGAGCGCCTCGTCACCGGTGGCACGACGGCGCTGTCGCGCGACCGGCAGCTGATGGCGCAGATCGGCGACCTGCAGGCCGCGTGGGCGCACCAGGTGGCGGCGCTGCCCGCGGGCCGCCCGCCCGGCAAGGCGTTGCGCACCGTGCGGTGGCTGCTGGAGGAGTACCGGGTGTCGCTGTGGGCGCAGCAGCTCGGCACGGCGGTGCCCGTCAGCGACGCCCGCATCCGCAAGGCGCTCGCGGGCTGAGCGTGCGTCCGCGGGTGCGCCCGGCGCGCTCCCGCGCCCGTCCTAGGCTGGGGCGATGACCGAGCAGCCGCGCCCGCACCACCGCCCGACCCGGCCCGGCTCCGCGTTCTTCGAGGCGCGGAACGGGGGCCCGGACCCCGCCGAGCTGACCGCGGCCGCCGACCGTGCCGCCCACCTGCTGGTGCGCGGCGCCGCCGCCACCGACGACAGCACGCTGGCCGACCGGGTCGTGCGGCTCGCCGACACCGAGGGCCTCGAGACCCTCGCCGAGCTGTGGTCCGGCGCCGGCGCGGACACCCTGTCGGGGTGCCTGTGGCGCCTCTACGCGCTGCGCTCGTGGGTGTACGCCGACCCCGTCGGCGCCGCGCGCCAGTTCGACGCCGGGCGCCTGCGCGCCCCCCTGGCCCGCGTCGTGGCGGGCGTCTCCGAGCCCCCGGGTCCGGACGAGCTGCGCCGGATGATCGACGAGGTGCTGCGCGGCATCGCGGAGCGCGAGTTCGCCGACGTGCTGCTGCGCGCCGCGGCCTTCGCCCGCGTCGTGGCCGTCGGCCGCGCCGCGCTCGAGGTGGCCGAGGACGAGACCGAGCGCGTGCTCGCCCTCTCCGAGCAGCTCGAGCACGCCGGGCACCTCGAGCTCGCCGGCACCCTCGCGTGACCACCGCCTGAGCGCCACCGCGCACTACAGCGGCGTCAGCTCCGTGATGGTCCAGGTCGACCCGTCGCGCTCGGCGACGACGGCGAGCTGGGCCGCGGAGACGGTGCTCTCCTCGTCGGTGGCCCGCGTGCTCGTCTGGTCGAGGAACACCAGCGCCCGGGCGGTGTCGCCCGTCAGCTCGCGCACCGCGACCGACTGCACCCGCGCCGAGAGCACCAGCTCCTGGTCCCCGGCGCGCTCGGCGAGACCGGCGTACAGGGTGTCGAACTCCTCGCGGGCGGCGCCCGTGAGCAGCGCGTCGGCCGCGGCGGTCGTCGCATCGGGCGCGGCGTGGTCGTAGCTGAGCACCTTGCCCAGCCCCTGCGTCAGCGCCGCCTGCACCTCGGCGGTGGTGGCGGCGTCGACGAGCGCGGTGTTCTCGGCCGACGGGGTGGAGCGCACCTCGTCGGCCTGGACGAGGCCGACGACGCCGACCGCGGCGAGCGCGGCCGAGGCGACCCACGGGGCACCGCGGCGCAGGAGGGGGAGGACGGCGGGGAGGGCGGCGCTCACAGCGTCACCGCCACCTGCTGCAGGTCCTCCAGCAGCCACACGTCGTCGACGAGCCGGAGGTCGGCGGCGAACCGGTTGCGCTTCACCGTGGGCTCGGCCGTCGGGTCGTCGAGCTCGGCGACGGACCACGGCCCTGGTCGCCGCTGCCGCCGTGCTGCTGCTCGCCGCGGTGCTCCTCGTGCTGCTCGCCGAGACGATCGCGCTGGCGCCGCTGCGCGCGGACGGCGTGGTGCTGCCCCGCGGGGGCGCGCTGCTCGCCGTCGCCCGCCGCGTCGATGCCCTGGTCGCGGACGTCAGCGGCTTCGTGACGGACGGCGAGCTGCAGGTGGTGGCGGTCGAGCCCGTGGAGCCCGACCACGACCGCAACCTGCGGTGGTTCGCCGGGGCGCTGCAGCACCAGGGGGAGGGTCCCGTCGCCCGGGCCATCGCCCGCCTGTCGAGCAGCGGGCGGGTGACCGACGTGCGCCGCGTGCCCGGCGCCGGCATCGAGGGCGCGGTCGACCGCCACCCCGTGCGCGTCGGCGACCCCCGGTGGATCGGGGTGACCGCGCCGCCGGTCGCGACGGGCGGGCACACGGTGGCCGTCGAGGTCGACGGCCGCACCCTCGGCTGCATCACCGTCGCCGAGCGCGTGCGCCCCGAGGCGGCGGGCGCCCTGGTGCGCCTGGCCGACGCGGGCCTGACGACCCGCCTCGTCAGCGCGGCGGGCGACCTCGAGGCGAAGCGGATCGCCTCCGAGACGTCGGGCGAGGTGACCCCGGCCGACGACGCCGACGGCTGGCGCGCGGTCGTGACGGACCTGCGGGCCACCGGGCGCACCGTCGCCTGCGTCGCCGGGCCGGGCACCTGGGGCGCGGCGCCCGGCGAGGCCGCGCTGTGGCTGAGCACGGGTGAGGGGGCGCGCCCGCCCACCGCGGGCGGGCCCGTCGTACGTCTGCCCGACCTGGCCGTGCAGCGCGTCGAGCGGTTCCTGGCCGCGCTGCGGGCGCTGCCCGGGCGGGTGCGGGCGCTGCGGGTCGCGGGCCTCGCGCTCGCGGTGGTGGGGCTGCTGCTGGCGGGAGCCGGCGTGCTGGTGTGAACGGCCCGGTCGCACCGGGCGGGAGATCGGTGCGACGGGTCGGCGAGCAGGACACGGGAGGAGAGAGGCACATGGGGGAGCAGGCATGGGAAGCGTGACGTTGCCGATCAAGGGGGACGACGCCGCGGCGCTGGCGCGGCTGGCCACGGCTGCGCGGGCGGTCGCGGCGGACCTCGCGGCGGAGATCGCCGACGAGATCCAGGACAAGGTCGCCAGCTACGCCGGGCCGCCCGACGGGCGCCGGCACCGGCTCATCGAGGACGCCGTCGTGGCGGCGATCGAGCACCCGCTGGCCGTGACCGAGGGCCGGCCGTTCCCGAACGCGCGGGTCGACGACATGTTCCGCCAGATGGGCCAGGGGGAGGCGCTCGAGGAGGGCGACCTCGACGCGACGCAGGCCGCGTTCCGCATCGCGACCCAGGACGCCTGGCGCCACCTGCGCTCGCTGGCCCGCACCCACGGCCTCTCCGCGCACGCCCTCGGCGTGCTGGGCGACCGCATGTTCGCCTACCTCGACCACCTCGTGGAGCAGACCCGCATCGGGTACGACGTCGCCCGCCGCCGCCTCGAGGCCGACCGGGGCCGCGCCCGGCGCCGGCTCTTCGACGCGCTGCTGCGGGGCACCGAGGGCGAGGGCCTGCGGACGCTCGCGACCGCGGCCCAGTGGCGGGTGCCGGAGCGCGTCGTCGTCGCCGGGCTGCAGCACGGCGACCGGGAGGCGGGCGAGGAGGCGGCGACCCACCTGCGCCAGGAGGTGCGGGGGCTGCTCGCGGGCTCACGCCTGCTCGACCGCGTGCTCGTGCGCCCCGACGCCTCGGGCCTGCTGCTGCTCGTGCCGGCCGCGGAGGTCGACGAGGTGCTCGAGGTGCTCGACCCCGTCGTCACGGGCGGCGGCAACCGGCTCGGCGTCGGCTGGGCGGTGGGCCCCGGCGAGCTGCGCGACGCGCTGCGGTGGGTGCGCACGACGCTGGCCCTCGCCGCCAGCGGCGTGGTGCCCGACGGTGCGGTGCTGCGCTGCGCCGAGCACCGCACCCAGCTGTGGCTGCACGCCGAGCCGCTGCTGCGCCAGGGCATGGTGCAGGACCTGCTGTCGCCGCTGCTGGCCGAGACGCCGAACTCGCGAGAGATCCTGTCGGAGACGCTGCTCGCCTGGCTGGAGTCGCGCGACAGCGCGCCGGCCATCGCCGCCCGGCTCGGCGTGCACGCCCAGACGGTGCGCTACCGCTGGAAGCGCATCAACGAGCTGTTCGGCGAGGCGCTGCACGACCCCGAGTTCGTCGTCGCCCTCACGCTGGTGCTGAAGGCCAGCGTCCCGCTGTGGAAGGCGGGGGACCAGCGCGACTTCGAGCGGTTCCACCGCCTGACCGGCTGACCCTCGTGCGGGCGCCGGGTGCGTCGTACGATCGACGTCGGTGCACCGGGCCGTGGCAGCCCCGGGTCCCAATGGAAGCCGCTTCGAGCGGCCACGCGCCGTGAGGCGCTCCCGGTCCGGTGCACCGCCACCTCCCCGCCGTACCCGAAGGTGACCGGCCGGTATCGTTGACCGGGGGCCTCGGGAACGGGGCAGGAGAGGAGTTCTGCCCGTGCAGCGTCGCCGGATGGCTCGATGGACCAGCGCCGTCTCGCTGGCGTTGGTCGCGACCGCGCTGAGCGCCTGCAACGACGACGGCGGCGGCACGGAGCCGCAGCCGCCGGTCGACGAGACGCCCGCCGCCCTCGGCCTCGGCCTCTACGGGCTGCCCGCCCCGGTCGCCGCCGGGCTGACGAGCGCCGTCGAGACCGTCAACGCCGACACCGAGACCCGCCAGGTCACCGTGACCGGCGACGGCTCGGCCAGCCTGCGCGAGGCCGTCGCCGCGGGCGAGCCGCTGCCCGACCTCTTCTTCGCCTCGAGCGAGGACCTGGCGTGGCTCGACGACGCCGACCTGCTCGAGCCGGTCGACTCCTACCTCCAGGCGCGCGAGCTCGACTTCGGCGACGGCTTCTCCTTCGACGGCGTCCGCGCCTTCACGGTCAACGACCGGCTGCTCTGCATGCCGTACGCCATCGACCCGCTGGTCGTCTACTACAACCCCGCGCTCGTCGACTTCGAGGCGATGGCCGCGCAGGGCCTCGACACGCCCAACGGGGTCCGCTGGACGCTGGAGGAGTTCGAGGCGGCCGCCGCGTTCGCCAGCGACCCGGTGGCCGGCACGAAGGGCGTGCACGTCGCGCCCACCCTCGACCAGCTGTCCCCGTTCGTGCTGTCGGGCGGCGGGCAGGTCTTCGAGGACGCGCCCGAGCCGACCAGCCTCGCGCTGTCGCAGGAGGGCACCGTCGAGGCGCTCGTGCCGATCCTGTCGGTGCTGCGCCAGGCCGCCGTCACCCTGACGCCGGAGGAGCTGGCGCAGGCCGACCCGCTCGAGTGGTTCACCGGCGGCCGGCTCGGGATGATGATCGGCCCCCGCTCCCTGGTGCCGCAGCTGCGTGCCGTCGAGGGCCTGCAGTTCGAGGTGATGATGACGCCGGAGGTCGGCGAGCGCGCCACGGTCGGCACGGCCGACGGCATCTGCGTCTCGGCCGGCTCGGAGAACGTCGAGGCCGCGGCCGACACGATCGTCGACCTGGTCTCCGCCGACGCGATGACCCCGGTCGCCGAGACGGGCTACTTCGTGCCGTCGAACGTCGAGGTCGCCGAGTCCGACGCCTACCTGCAGCCCGAGGCGATGCCGCTCAACTCCTCGGTCTTCTTCGACGCGCTGCGCTACACGACGTTCCTGCCGCCGGTGCCCGACCGCGCCGCGCTCGACGCCGCGGTGGAGCCCTACCTGGAGGACCTGCTCAACCTCGCGATCCTCAACCCCGACACGATCGAGGCCATCACGGGCCAGATCGACGAGGAGTCGCAGCTCGTGCTGGGCGGCACCCCCGCGGAGGAGTGACCGGCACCGGTCGCTCCGATCGCTCCGGCGGCCGGCTCAGTCGTCGGCGGCCGCGGCCGCCTCGTCGGGCGAGGTGACCGGGGGCTCGACGTCGCCGTCGAGCACGGCGTCGGTCAGCACGGGGGCGGTGAGCTCGACCTGCCAGGGGCGCGCGCCGTACGACGCGAGCTGCTCGCCGACCGCGACCAGCAGGTCCGCGCGTACCCGGGTGGCCGGCGGCGTCCAGACGAGCCGGCGCAGGTAGTCGGGGGTCAGCAGGTTCTCCACCGGCAGGTGCAGCTCCTCGGCGAGCGCGACCGTGCGCTCGCGCGCGAGCACGAGGCGGCGGGCCGCGACCGGGTCCTTGTCGGCCCACGCCCGCGGGGGCGGGGGACCGTCGCCGCGAGGCACGCGCGCCGGCAGCTCCGACTCCGGCATGGCCAGCACGGCCTCGACGGCGGCGACCCAGCGGGCGGCGTACCGGTCGGCGCCGCGGCCCTTGAAGCCCGGGGTCGCGAGCAGCGCCGCGCGGGTCGTCGGCATGGCCTCGGCGGCGGCGATGATCGCGGCGTCGGGCAGCACGCGGCCCGGGGTGACGTCCCGGGTGCGGGCGATCTCGTCGCGGGTCGTCCACAGCTCGCGCACGGCGCCGAGGGCGCGGCGCCCGCGCAGCCGGTGGCTGCCCGACACCCGGCGCCACGGCTCGGCGCGCACGGCCGGGGTGAAGTCGAGGAGGTGCTCGAACTCCTGGCGCGCCCACTCGGTCTTGCCCGTCTCGGCCAGCTCGGTGACCAGGAGGGCGCGCAGCTCGAGGAGCACCTCGACGTCGAGGGCGGCGTACTCCAGCCACGGGCGCGGCAGCGGCCGCTTCGACCAGTCGACGGCCGAGTGCTCCTTGCGCATGCGCCGGCCCAGCAGCGTCTCCACCAGGCTCGCGAGCCCGACCCTCGGGTGGCCGAGGAGGCGCCCGGCGAGCTCGGTGTCGAAGAGCGACGTGGGGCGCAGCCCGACCTCGGCGAGGCACGCCAGGTCCTGCGTGGCGGCGTGGAGGATCCACTCCGCGTCGCCGATCGCCTCCTGCACGGGGGCGAGCGAGTCGAACGCGATGGGGTCGACGAGCGCGCTGCCGGCGCCCTCGCGGCGCAGCTGGATGAGGTAGGCGCGCGAGGAGTAGCGGTAGCCCGACGCGCGCTCCGCGTCGATCGCGACCGGGCCGGTCGCGGCGGCCAGCGCCTCGCAGTACGCCGCGAGCGCCGCCGGCGTGTCGATGACGTCGGTCAGCGGCTCGCGCAGCTCGAGCAGCGGCGCCGGGGGCGCCTCCTCCTCCGCGGGGGCCTGCTCGGGGGCCTCCGCGGGGGCCTGCTCGGGGGCGGGGGCGTCCGTCGTACCGGGGGTCGTGTTCTTGGCGGCGGACTCCTCGCTCACGACCTGCCCCGCTGGCCGCGCCGGCTCGGCATGACGGCGACGCCGTCGGGCACGGGCGGCAGCCCGCCGGCGGTGCACATCAGCTCGGCCCACGCCTCGACGTGGCTGTCCAGGTCGAGGCCGGACGGGGTCCAGGAGGCACGCACCTCGATCTGCGCGGTCGTCTCCTCGCCGGCCATCTGGCCGAAGCTCTGGGTGGTGACGCACGTGACGGTGCCGGCCGCGGCGGCGTACCCCGCACCGTGCGCCGCGAGCGCCTCCTCGAGCCACGACCAGCCGACCTCGGCGAGCAGCGGGTCGGTGGCGAGCTCGCCGTCGATGTCGGCGCGCACGTAGGTCACGCAGCGGAACGTGCCGTCCCACGCGTCGTTGCCGGCCGGGTCGTGCAGCAGGATGATGCGGCCGGTCGCGACCTCGTCCTCGTCGACCTCGACGTCACCGGTCAGTGCGACCGCGTACGGCGCGATCCGCTGCGGGGCGCCCATCTCCTCGAGGTGCACCTCGGGGCGCACCCGTGCGCTGCGCAGCGCCGCGACCGCCTCGGTGAAGGCGCGCGGCGCCGGACCCGATGCGGAGCCGGGACGCGCGTCGTGTCCTGCCACCATGGGGCTCACGGTAAGCCTCCCGCCCGAGGTCGCCCGTGCGCCACGCCGCCTGACCTGCGAGGATCGTGGGGTGTCCCGCACCCCCGCTCCCGACCTCCGCCTCGCCGACTCCGCCTTCCTCAAGGCGGCCCGTGGGGAGCCGGTGCCGCACACCCCGGTCTGGTACATGCGGCAGGCGGGGCGCTCGCTGCCGGAGTACCTGAAGGTGCGCGAGGGCGTCGGCATGCTCGAGTCGTGCATGGACGCGGCGCTGACCACGGAGATCACGCTGCAGCCCGTGCGCCGGTACGGCGTCGACGCGGCCGTCTTCTTCTCCGACATCGTGCTGCCGCTCAAGGCCGTCGGCGTCGACCTCGACATCAAGCCCGGCATCGGCCCTGTCGTCGCGGAGCCCGTGCGCACCCTGGCGGACGTCGAGGCCATCCCCGACCTGACCCCGGAGCACGTCCCCTTCATCACCGAGGCCGTGCAGGCGCTGGTGCGCGAGCTCGGCGGCACCCCGCTCCTCGGCTTCGCGGGCGCGCCGTTCACCGTGGCGTCGTACCTCGTCGAGGGCGGGCCCTCGAAGGAGCACGCGCGCACCAAGGCCATGATGTTCGGCGCCCCCGACGTGTGGGACGCGCTCATGCGCAAGATCGCCGGCATCGCCGCGGCGTTCCTCGAGGTGCAGGTGCGCGCCGGCGCCTCCGCCGTGCAGCTCTTCGACTCGTGGGCGGGCGCGCTGACGCCGGCCGACTACGTCGAGCACGTGCAGCGCCACTCCGCCCGCGTCCTGGCCCAGATCGGCGAGCTCGGCGTGCCGCGCATCCACTTCGGCGTCGGCACCAGCAATCTGCTCGGCCACCTGGGCGACGCGGGCGCCGACATCGTCGGCGTCGACTGGCGCACCCCGCTGGCCGACGCCATCGAGCGGGTCGGCGACCGCGGCGTGCAGGGCAACCTCGACCCCACGCTCGTCTTCGCCCCCACCGAGGTGATGACCGCCCGTGCCGCCGAGGTCATCGAGGCCGGCCGCGCCGCCAAGGGCCACGTGTTCAACCTCGGCCACGGCGTCATCCCGTCGACCGACCCCGACCAGCTGAAGCGGCTGACCGAGTTCGTGCAGTCGTACCCGCTGGGCTGAGCGCCCTCGGTGGTTGAGGTGCTCGCGCCAGCCGTCGGTGGTTGAGGTGGGTGCGCCAGCGAGCCTCGAAACCCCGCCCGCTCAGACGCCGCCGTTGAGCGTCAGGCCGCCGTCGAGCACGAGGGTCTGGCCCGTGGTCCAGGCGGCGTCGTCGGACAGCAGGTACGCCACCGCGCCCGCGATGTCGGCGGGCTCGCCGAGCCGCTTGAGGGGGTACGCCGCGGCGACCTCCTCCTCGCGGTCGGTGTAGAGCGCCTCGGCGAAGCGGGTCTTCACGACGGCGGGGGCGACGGCGTTGACGCGCACCTTCGGGCCGAGCTCGACGGCCAGCTCCTCGGTGAGGTGGATGAGCAGGGCCTTCGAGGCGCCGTAGAACGCGATGCCCGGCGCGGGCCGCAGCCCGGCGACGGAGGCGACGTTGACGATGGCGCCGCCGTGCTCCTTCATCCAGGCGCCGACGGCGCGCTGGGTCCAGGCGAGGGTGCCGATCGCGTTGACCTCGAGGATCTTGCGGGCGGCGTCGAGGTCGAGGTCCATCAGCGGGCCGTAGGCCGGGTTGATGCCCGTGTTGTTGACCAGCAGGTCGAGGCTCCCGAACGTGTCGAGCGCCGTCGCGACCACGTCGGCCTGGTGGTCGGCGTCGTCCCCGCGACCGGCGACGCCGATGGCCTTCTCGGGGCCGCCGAGCTCGGCGACCGCGGCCTGCAGCGCGTCGTCCTTGCGCGCGGTGATGACGACGCGCGCGCCCTCGTCGACGAGGCGCTGGGCGATGGCGAGACCGATGCCGCGGCTGGCGCCGGTGACGATCGCGGTCTTGCCGGAGAGGCCGGGGGATGCGGGCATGGAAGGTCCTCCAGGGGTGCGGCGGTGGGGAGCCGGGCGTCGTCGTGACGCCGCTCACGCCGGTTCTACCAGAGGTCAGGACACCCGGGCAGGGGCGGCCCGCAACGGTCCGCGGCCCGAAGTCACGGCGTCCAGCACCTTGACAGGGTCGCCGACCCGCACCACCGGGTACGCCGCGGCGTCGCCCGCCGCGGGGTCCGCGCCGGTCGGCTCGACGTCCGGCACGAGGTTCACCCCGAACCACACGCCGGTGTCGAAGCGCCGTACCCGCGCGAGCGTCCGCAGCGGCTCCTTGCCCCGGGTGCCGGTGGCGGCGTCGACGGTGGTGATGGCGCAGCGGGCGCAGCCCTTGACGGCGCGGAGGACGACGTCGCCGACCTGGATCCGCCGCCAGTCGTCCTCCGCCCACGGCTCGTCGCCGTCGACGACGAGGTTGGGACGGAAGCGCTCCATCGGCACGGGCGGCTCCTCGGAGCCCGTCTCCACCATCGCCGCGTGCAGCGCGGCCAGCGACGCCTCGGTCGTCACGAGCAGCGGGTAGCCGTCCGCGAACGACACGCGGTCCCCCGGCCGGCTGAACCCCGGGTTCGTCGGGCGCCGCGTCGGGTCGTCGAGGTGGAGCAGCCGCACCGGCCGCCCGACGTACGCGCTCGCCCACGCGTCCGCCGCCGCCCCGGCGGCCGCCGCGGTGATCGAGGACGACCACAGCGTCAGCGGCGCCTGCTCGGCGCCGTCCGGCTCCGGTACGACGAGGGGTTCCGGCCCGCCCGCCGCCTCCG
This sequence comes from Nocardioides sp. ChNu-99, assembly GCF_029493445.1. NCBI lineage: Bacteria > Bacillati > Actinomycetota > Actinomycetes > Propionibacteriales > Nocardioidaceae > Nocardioides > Nocardioides sp. ChNu-99. The sequence continues at coordinate 14,232 of NZ_JAHWBL010000021.1, forward strand.
GCGCCGCGAGGCGCAGGGCGCCGTCGAGGAGCGTCGGCTCGAGGAGGACGAGGCTCGGGTCGCGGCGCGCGGACAGGAACGTGCCCGCCGTCGGGCCCTCGCCCTCGACGAGCATCCAGCGACGGTCGCCCGCCAGCCCCCACGGCTCGACCGCGCACGCGTCGAGCGCCTCGCCGCGCATCGACTTGGCGGGGAAGCGGTGGATCGAGGTGAGGGTGAGCGCCACCGCCGCAGGCTAGTTGGTCCGCGGCGGCGAGGTGTCGTTCTGAGGGGTGCGGGCGCACGATCCGGCTGGTCGCGGTGGCCGCGCTGGTACGACGGTGGTTGAGGTGGCCGCGCCAGCGGCCCTCGAAACCACGCCCGGGCATGCCGGTGGCCCCGACACGGGGTGGCGGGGTCGGCTAGTCGAGCGGGGTGGTGCCGGTGGGGTCGACGGCGTACTGGAGCCCGTGGGGGCTGGTCCAGAGGTAGGTGCCGAGGGGGTCGCGGTCGTACCGCCATCGTCGGGCGGGTGGGTCGCCGCCCGGCGGACTGGAGCCGGTCGGCGATGCGTGGGTCTTGAGCCGGTGGTGGCCGCGGCAGAGCGGGGCGAGGTTGGCGGTCGAGCTCTGACCCGCGCCCGGTGCCGCGTTCGAGCGGTACGGCTCGATGTGGTCGAGGTCGAGCCCGCGTGCCGGTCGTCCGCAGTAGGGGAAGGCGCAGGTGGGGCGGTCGAGTCGGACGCGTTCGGCGATGCGGTCGGGGATCTCGTAGGCGTCGACGGCGACGTGCTCGGCGAGGTCGATGACGGGCTTCACGACGATCTTCGTGCCAGGCGTGCGGCACCAGTCGCGGACCTGGTCGGCGGTGACGAGGCTGCGGGTGTTCTCGAGGCGGGCGAGGGCGATACCTGTACGGCCGGTGGCCGGGTCGATGCCGGGCCCGCCGCTGCGGTGTGCGGTGATGGCGGCGTCGGAGAGGTGGACGTAGAGCACGACCTGACGCGCCGGCGCCCGGGTCGAGGTGACTGCGGGCTCGCCGCCGGCCGGGTCAGCCCCGTAGAGGTCGAGCGCCGTCTGTCGTCGGGCGAGCTCTCCGACTGCCATGGACCGCCTGACGTCGAGGTCGGCCTCGCACCCGGCGGCGGCGAGGTCGGCGGCCACCCGCTGCACGGCGTTGTTCAGCTCGAGCGCGTCGGCCAGGTCGAGAGTGCCGTGGACGGGCACGACACCGGTCCAGGGTGATGCTGCGTCGACGGCGGTGGTCTCGATCGTGAAGTAGCGGCCGGCGTCGGCGTCGACCCGGTCGAGCTCGGCGTTCTCGGGATCGAACCGGGCGATCGCTTCCGCGACGAGTCGTTCGACGGTCGGCATGGTCGCGCGGTGGGCGACGGGGGCGAGGTTGCGGTCGACGAAGTCCGCCGCTTCGGCCGTGAGCGTGCGGGTCAGGGCGGCGATCTTCCGGGCCCGCCACACCGGCAGTGCGCGCTTCTGCGTCGCCGGGTCGGCTCCGGCCAGCACCCGGGCGTACAGCCGAGGCAGCCGGTGGCGCAGTTCGATCGCGTCGCCCACCAGCGGCCGACCGGAGGCCACCGATCGGCCGAGGGCCGCGGAGATCTCGTAGAGGCAGAACTCCGAGACCAGGGGTGCGCCCGGTCCACCGAGCTCGAGGAACCGGTCACCGCCGGGAACGGCGGACGGGTCTTCGTGCCACAGACCGAGCGGACCGATGGGGTCGCCCACCACGCCGTCCGTGTGGGCGTCGGCCCAGTCCGCCACCGCGACGAACGTCGCGACCTCAGCCGACATTTGTGCCGCAGCGGCCTCGTGGGCGGTGGCGAGCAGCGCGGTCGTGTCGATGGCCGGCGGGGCCTCGACGACTGCGGTGCTCGGCTGGTTCATAGCGACAACGCTAGGCGTGGGCACCGACATTCTTGGCTTCGAGAACGGGGGCTGGGGAAAGAAGTTCGGTAGTTTTTTCGCTCGCCCGAGCGCCCGACCGCCGATGTTGCCCGGCGTGGTTTCGAGGGCCGCTGGCGCGGCCACCTCAACCACCGGAGCGAACCCGCCGGCCCCTCAACCACCGGAGCGAACCCGCCGGCCCCTCAACCGCCGGAGCGAACCCGTCGGCCACCTCGACCACCGGGCCGCTGGCGCGGCCACCTCAACCACCGGGCCGCTGGCGCGGCCACCTCGACCGCCGGGCCGCTGGCGCCCCCACCTGCGCCGGTGCGTCGGCGTGCCCCCCACCTCCACCGGTGCGCCGACACCACCACCGCCCCGACAACTCGGATGACGGCGAGCGCCGCCGTACCGGAGGATGGCTGCTCGTGGGTCACGTCGACGTCCAGGGAGTCCGCTACGAGCTGCCCGACGGGAGGGTGCTGCTCGCGGACGTGTCGTTCGCGTCGGCGACGGGCACAAGGTGGCGCTGGTCGGCGCGAACGGCGCGGGCAAGACGACGCTGCTGAAGATCGTCACCGGCGACCTGGCGCCGCACGAGGGCGCGGTGAACCGCTCGGGCGGGCTGGGCGTCATGCGGCAGTTCGTCGGGCAGGGCGTCGTGCGGCCCACCGACGGCGTCGAGGTCGAGGCCCCGACGGTCGCGGACCTGCTCGCCTCGGTCGCGCCGCTGCGCGTCCAGCAGGCGCTCGCCCGCGTCGACACCCTCGAGCTGGCGCTGATGGAGACCGACGACGAGCCGACGCAGATGAAGTACGCCGAGGCGCTGGCCGAGCTCGCCGACGCGGGCGGCTACGACATCGAGGTCGTCTGGGACTCGTGCACCACCGCGGCGCTCGGCGTGCCATGGGAGCGGGCGCGCCACCGGGTGCTGCGCACCCTGTCGGGCGGGGAGCAGAAGCGGCTGGTGCTGGAGTACCTGCTGCGCGGCCCCGACGAGGTGCTCCTGCTCGACGAGCCGGACAACTACCTCGACGTGCCCGGCAAGATCTGGCTGGAGCAGCGCATCGCGGAGTCGCCCAAGACGATCCTCTTCGTCAGCCACGACCGCGAGCTGCTGGCCAACGCGGCCACGCGGGTCGTCACGGTCGAGCTCGGCAGCGCCGGCGCCGGCAACTCGGTGTGGACGCACCCGGGCGACTTCGCGTCGTACCACGCCGCGCGCAGCGACCGCTTCGCCCGCTTCGAGGAGCAGCGGCGCCGCTGGGACGAGGAGCACGCCAAGATCAAGGCGCTGGTGCACCGGCTGCGCACGAAGTCGGAGTTCAACGACGGCATGGCGGGCGCCTACAAGGCGGCGCAGACGCGGCTGCGCAAGTTCGAGGAGGCCGGCCCGCCCGCGGCGCAGCCCCGCGAGCAGCAGGTGACGATGCGGCTGCGCGGCGGCCGCACCGGCAAGCGCGCCGTGGTCTGCGAGCAGCTCGGGCTGACCGGGCTGATGGAGCCCTTCGACCTCGAGGTCTGGTACGGCGAGCGCGTCGCCGTCCTCGGCGCGAACGGCTCGGGCAAGTCCCACTTCCTGCGCCTCCTCGCGGCGGGCGGCACCGACCCCGAGCCGGACCAGCGGCCGGTGGGGGACGTCGTACCCGAACCCGTCCCGCACACCGGGCGTGCCCGGCTCGGGGCGCGGGTGCGGCCGGGGTGGTTCGTGCAGACCCACGAGCACCCCGAGCTCGTCGGGCGCACGCTGACCGAGATCCTCCACCGCGGCGACGGCTCGGCCCACGGCCGCGCCGGCATGGGGCGGGAGCAGGCGGCGCGGGTGCTGGACCGCTACGAGCTGGCGGCCAGCGCCGACCAGGTGTTCGAGCAGCTCTCGGGCGGGCAGCAGGCGCGGTTCCAGGTGCTGCTGCTCGAGCTGTCGGGCGCGACGCTCCTGCTGCTCGACGAGCCGACCGACAACCTCGACGTCGCCTCCGCCGAGGCGCTGGAGGAGGGCCTGGCGGCGTTCGAGGGCACGGTGCTCGCCGTCACTCACGACCGCTGGTTCGCGCGCGGGTTCGACCGCTTCCTGTCGTACGGCGCCGACGGCCACGTGCGCGAGACCCCCGAGCCCGTCTGGGACGAGGGGCGCGTCGTGCGGGCGCGGTGAGGCGGGTGGACGAGGCGCGAATCCGGCGTACCCGCGTGTAACGCGGTGTCCGAGCTACTGGACACGCGGTGGACCACCGCAGCAGACACTCAGCACCGCAGGAGACATCAGCACCGCGGGAGACGTGGGCCCCCGGGCCGGTACGGCGGTGCTCGCCGCCGCAGGCCCGTGCGCGGCGGGCCGCCGCAGGACCGGGGCGTAATTTCGAGGGGCGCTGGCGCGGCCACCTCAACCACCGGGCCGGCCGCTGGCGCGCCCACCTCGACCACCGGGGTGGCGCGCCGTGGTTTCGAGGGCCGCTGGCGCGGCCACCTCAACCACCGGGCTGGCCGCTGGCGCGGCCACCTCAACCACCGAACGGGAACCAGCGCGCCCACCTCGACCACCGGGGATCACCGACCCACCGGGCCACCACCGCCCCACCCCCGGCGTGCCTCCCCACGGCGGGACCTCCGCGCTCCTACTCTCGTCGCTCGGGTGCGGCTGCTCGTCGTACCCCCACTTCCCCGAGGTTCCCGGCGCTCGCCGGGGTCCACAACAGAGCGAAGGCACCCGCGATGATGAGAGGCGTCATCGGCCGCGACATGGCGGTCGACCTCGGCACGGCCAACACGCTGGTCTACGTGCGCGGCAAGGGCGTGCTGCTGGACGAGCCGTCCGTGGTCGCGCTCAACACCCAGACGCAGGAGATCCTGGCGGTCGGGCACGAGGCCAAGCGCATGATCGGCCGCGCCCCCGACACGATCACCCCCGTCCGCCCGCTGAAGGACGGCGTCATCGCCGACTTCGAGGCGTGCGAGCAGATGCTGCGCTACTTCATCCAGCGGGTGCACAAGCGCCGCTACCTGGCGAAGCCCCGCCTCGTCGTCTGCGTGCCGAGCGGCATCACCGCGGTGGAGCAGCGCGCGGTGAAGGAGGCCGGCTACCAGGCGGGCGCCCGCCGGGTCTACATCGTCGAGGAGCCGATGGCCGCCGCGATCGGCGCCGGGCTGCCCGTGCACGAGGCGACGGGCAACATGGTCGTCGACGTCGGGGGCGGTACGACGGAGGTCGCCGTCATCTCGCTGGGCGGCATCGTCACCTCGCTGAGCATCCGCACGGCGGGCGACGACCTCGACCAGGCGGTCATCGCGTGGATGAAGAAGGAGCACTCGCTCCTCATGGGCGAGCGCACCGCGGAGGAGATCAAGCAGACGGTCGGCTCGGCGTTCCCGTCGTCGACGGGCGAGCCGGAGGTCGAGGTGCGCGGCCGCGACCTCGTCTCGGGCCTGCCGCGCACGGTCACGGTCGGCGCGAGCGAGATCCGCAAGGCGCTCGAGGAGCCGGTCCAGGCCATCGTCGACGCCGTCCGCACCACGCTCGACCAGACGCCGCCCGAGCTGGCCGGCGACATCATGGACCGCGGCATCGTCCTCACCGGCGGCGGCGCCCTGCTGCGCGGTCTCGACGACCGCATCCGCCACGAGACGGGCATGCCGGTGCACCTGGCCGACGACCCGCTGACCTCCGTCGCGCTCGGCGCGGGCCGCTGCGTGGAGGAGTTCGAGGCGCTGCAGGCGGTGCTGGTCTCCGACCGGCGGAGGTACTGATGGCGCTGCGTACCCCCCTCCCGCCCTCGCTCGGCGACCTGGGCAACCGGCCGTCGGGCCGCCGTACCCGCCCGCACTGGGACCGCCGCCGCTGGCCGCTGGCCGTCTCGTGGGGCCCCGGTGACGCGGCCGAGCGCCGCCCGCCGCGCCTGCTCGTGGTGGCGCTGGTCGTGGCCGGCCTGTCGCTGATGACGCTCGACCAGGTCGGCGGCGACGACTCGCCGGTCGACCCGGTCCGCAGCGTCGTCGGCGAGGTCGTCGGCCCGCTCGAGGTCGCCGCCGGCACGGTGGTGCGCCCGCTGGCCGCCATCCCCGACTTCTTCACCACCCGCGGCTCGCTGCGCGACGACGTCGCCGCGCTCGAGGCCGAGAACGCCGCGCTGCGCGACGAGCTGGCGACCTCCGACCTCGACCGCTCCCGCCTCGAGCAGTACGACGGACTGGTCGCCGCCGCGCGCGACCAGCAGGGCAGCATCGTGCCCGCCCGCGTCGTCGCCCACGGCGCCGCCCAGACCTTCACCCGCACCGTCACGATCGACGCCGGCCTCACCTCCGGCGTGCGCCCCGACATGACGGTCGTCGCGGCGGAGGGCCTGGTCGGCCGCGTCATCGCCGCGACCTCGACGACGGCGACGGTGCTGCTCATCGTCGACTCCGACTCCACCGTCGGCGCCCGCGTCGGGCGCTCGTCGGAGGTCGGGTTCCTCTCGGGCAACGGCAGCCTGACCGACCCCACGCGCCTCGACCTCGAGCTCGTCGACGCCTCCGCGGTGCCGGCCGAGGGCGACGTCGTGCTCACCTGGGGCAGCGCCGAGGGCCAGGGCCCCTACCGGGCGGGCGTGCCGATCGGCACCGTCACCCAGCTGTTCTCCACCCCGCGCGACACCACGCAGCGGGCGATCATCGACCCGTTCGTCGACCTCAGCCGTCTCGACGTCGTCGGCGTGTACGTGCCCGAGGGCACGGCCAGCGACCGCGCCGTCATCGGCCCGGACGGGGAGGTCCGATGACCGCGCTCCGCACCGGCGTCACCGCGCTCGCGGTGCTGCTCGCCATCGTGCTCCAGGCCGCCCTGCTGCCCCACGTGGGCTGGCGCGGCGTCGTGCCCAACCTCTGCCTGCTCGTCGTCGTGGCCGGTGCGCTCACCCGCGGCGCGCACTTCGGCGTCGTGCTCGGCTTCTGCGCGGGCCTCGCGCTCGACCTGGCGCCGCCGGCCGACCACCTCGCCGGCCGCTGGGCGCTCGCGCTCATGGCGGTCGGCCTCGTCGCGGGCCTCGTGCGCCGTGACGAGCGCCCCACCATCCCCGTCGTGCTCGTGACGGCCGCCGTCGCGTCGTTCGTCGGCGCCTCCGTCTTCGGGCTGCTGGGCGTCGTCACGGGCGACCCGGGCGTCGCGGTCACCGACGTGCTGCTCGCCGTCGTCGCGGGCGTCGCCGGCGACCTCATCGTCGCGCCGCTCGTGCTGCTGCCGCTGATGGTGCTGCTGACCCGGTTCGAGCCGCAGCGGAGGCTCGCGTGAGCGGCTCCACCACCGAGGCGCCCGGCGCCCGGCGCAGCCGCCTGCGCCTGATCGTGGTGCAGGCGCTCGTGCTCTCCCTCTTCGGCACCCTGCTGGTGCGCCTGTGGTTCCTGCAGGTCGCCGACGGCGAGGCCTACCAGGCGAAGGCGGCGTCGCAGTCGGTGCGCGACATCGTCGTGCAGCCCGCGCGCGGTCTCATCGTCGACGCCCAGGGCCGCCCGCTCGTCGCGAACCGCACCGCCTGGACCGTCGGCGTCGACCGCACCGTGCTCGGCGGCATGGACGACGCCACGGCCGACGACCTGCTCGGCCGGCTCTCGACCACGCTCGGCGTCGACCGCGCCGCCATCGACGCGGCGCTGCTCGACTGCGGCGACCCGGGCTCGGTGGAGGGGGAGTGCTGGAACGGCTCGCCCTACCAGCCGGTGCCCGTCGCCGTCGACGTCGACAGCGAGGTCGCGCTCGCGATCGACGAGCAGCCGGAGGACTACCCGGCCGTCGTCGTGGACCGCGAGACCCTGCGCGACTACCCCTCGCCGTACGGCGTCAACGCCGCCCACCTGCTCGGCTACCTGAGCCCCGTCACCGAGAGCGAGCTCGACGCGGCCGAGACCGCGGGCGACCGCTCCGTCAACGGCGCCTCGGTGGTCGGGCGCGCCGGCATCGAGCAGGAGTACGACGCGTGGCTGCGCGGCATGCCGGGCTACCGCCGCGTCGCGGTCGACTCGATGGGCCGCGTGCTCGGCGACGACTCCGAGATCGAGGCGACGCCCGGCGACACCCTCGTCACCTCCATCGACGCGCAGGTGCAGGCGGTGGTGGAGCAGCAGCTGGCCTCGACCATCGAGACCGCCCGCGCGACCGTCGACACCGTCACGGGCAAGCGCTACGTGGCGGACGCCGGCGCGGCCGTCGTGCTCGAGGCGCGCACCGGGCGCGTGGTCGCGATGGCGAGCCAGCCGACGTACGACCCCGGCGTGTGGGTCGGCGGCATCTCGCAGAGCGACCTCGACCACCTGTACTCGGAGGAGGCCGGCACCCCGCTGCTGAGCCGGGCCACGCAGGGGCAGTTCGCGCCGGGCTCGACGTGGAAGCCGTTCATGACGGCCGGGGCGCTGACCAACGGCTACGACACCGACACGCGGCTCAACTGCTCGTCGAGCTTCCGGGTCGGCAACCGCGACTTCAAGAACTACGAGTCGGGCGCCTACGGCAGCATCGGCTTCGACGAGGCCCTCGAGGTCTCGTGCAACACGTTCTTCTACCGCATCGGCTACGACTACTGGCAGCGCTACGGCTCCGACGTGAGCGACGTGGACGCCCCGGACCCGCTCGTCGCGGAGGCCAAGGAGTACGGCTTCGGCACCGCCACCGGCGTCGACCTGCCGGGCGAGGCGTCGGGCCGCATCGCCGACCGCGCGTGGAAGCAGGAGTACTACGCGGCGCAGAAGGACTACTACTGCGCGCTCGGCGAGGAGGAGGGCGACGACTTCCAGCACCGCTTCGCCCGCGAGTTCTGCGTCGAGGGCTTCGCCTACCGCGCCGGCGACGCCGTGAACTTCTCCATCGGCCAGGGCGACACGATCGTCACCCCGCTGCAGCTGGCCCGTGCGTACGGCGCCCTCGCGAACGGCGGCACCCTCTACGAGCCGCGCGTCGCGAAGGCGGTCGTGGACCCCGAGGGGCAGCTGGTGCGCGAGATCGCCCCGGTCGTCGGCGGCACCGTCGACGTGCCGAGCGAGGTCGTCGACTACATCGACCAGGCGCTGCTGGGCGTGACCGAGACCGGCACGATGTCGTGGCGGATGACGGGCTTCCCGCTCGAGCAGGTGGCCGTGCGCTCCAAGACGGGCTCGGCCGAGGTCTACGGCAAGCAGTCGACGTCGTGGGTCGCGTCCTACACCGACGACTACGTCGTGATCATGATGGTCAGCCAGGGCGGCACCGGCTCGGGCACGTCCGGCCCCGCGGTGCGCGCGATCTGGGAGTCGCTGTACGGCGTGCAGGGCGAGGCCGTGGACCCCGCGACCACCGCCATCCCGGGCGTCGTCGCCACCGGCGCGCTGCCGACCTTCACCGAGGACGGCTCGATCCTCCCGCCCGCCCGCGACCCGCAGGAGACGTCGTGACGGTCATCCCGATGCGGCCCCGCGCCGCCACGCCGCGGCCCACCGCGGGCGCGCTGCGCGAGCGCACCCGCGTGCCCGGCCTCGACTGGGTGCTGATGGCCGCGGTCGCCCTGCTGCTCGTGCTCGGCACGCTGCTCGTCTGGTCGGCCACCGCGACCCGCGAGGCGCTCGTCGGCGACGACACGACGGCGTACCTGCGCCGCCAGCTCGTCAACGTCGCCATCGGCGTCGTGATGATGGTCGTCGTCGTGGCCACCGACCACCGCTGGCTGCGCATCCTCACCCCGCTGGTCTACGTGGTGTCGGTGATCGGGCTCGTGCTCGTGCTGGTCATGGGATCGACGATCAACGGCTCGCGCTCGTGGATCCAGCTGGGCGGCATGTCGATCCAGCCCGCGGAGTTCGCGAAGCTCTCGGTGGTGATCGGCATGGCCCTGCTCGTCGCCGAGCGCACGCAGGGCACGTGGCGCCGCTCCATCGGCACGAAGGAGGTCGTGGGCCTGCTCGCGATCGCCGCCGTGCCGGCCGTGCTCATCCTCGGCCAGCCCGACCTCGGCACGATGCTGGTGCTGACCGCGACCGTGCTCGGCGTGCTCGCAATCGCCGGCGCTCCGCGGGCGTGGATCGTCGGCCTGCTCGTCGCGGGCGTCGCCGCGGCCACCGTCGCGGTGGCGGCCGGGGTGCTGAAGGCCTACCAGGTCGACCGCTTCATGGCGTTCACGAACCCCGACCTCGACCCGCGCGGCGCCGGCTACAACGTCGAGCAGGCGCGCATCGCGATCGGCAACGGCGGCCTCTTCGGCCAGGGCCTCTTCGACGGCTCGCAGACCCGCTCGGGCTTCGTGCCCGAGCAGCAGACGGACTTCATCTTCACCGTCGCGGGGGAGGAGCTCGGCCTCGTCGGCGCCGGCGTCATCGTGCTGCTGCTCTGCCTCGTCGTGTGGCGCGCGCTGCGCATCGCGGCCGGTTCCCACGACGCGTTCGGCCGCGTCGCCGCCGGCGGCATCGCGTGCTGGCTGGGGTTCCAGGCGTTCCAGAACGTCGGGATGTGCCTCGGCATCATGCCCGTCACCGGCGTGCCGCTGCCCTTCGTGTCGTACGGCGGCAGCTCGGTCTTCGCGGTCATGCTCGCCGTCGGCGTGCTGCAGAGCATCCACCTGCGCAACGGCCTGCGCGGCGAGGACGGCGCCGTCGCGCGCTACGCCACCGCGCCGCGGCTGGCACCCGCCGGGCGCCGCTGACGGCCGGGGCCGCTCAGGCCCCGCCGCTCTCGAGCGACACCCACAGCGCGGTGAACGCCGCGAACAGCACGAGCAGCAGCGCGAGCAGCGTCAGCGCCGCGATCCGCCCGACGCGCGCGGGACCGGTGGCGCCCTTGGCCTCGAGGGCGAGCACGAAGCCCGCCACCATCAGCAGCGCCGGCACCCACGGCTGCTCGAGGAACGACGCGACGACGGCGGTCAGCGTCGCGGTGAGCGAGCCCCACGCCAGCCAGTCCTCGCGGCTCGCGGTGCGCGGGGGCGTGCGGCGGGGGGCGGGCCGCTCCACGGTCGTGCCGGTCATCGGTCTGCTCGCGTCCCTTCCTCGCCGGGCGCTCGCCCGCGCAGCGAGCGTACGGCGGCGCGCACCCGCCGTACCGGGGTTCGGTGAACCGGCACGGTCGTGGTCCGTACCGGTGCCGGGACTTGTCACGCACCTGACAAGTTCCGCCGCCCGGAGCCTCAGTCCGGCAGCCACGCCCACGGCTCGACGCTCGAGGCGTCGAACGCCCCGACCGCCTCGTCGGCCGTGGGCGCGGGCCGCGGCGGCGTCGCCCCGGGGGCCGTGACGTCGCCGGTGTTCGCGTCGAGCCAGTGGGCGGCGGGGAAGCGGGCGGCGAGCGCCGCCCACGACGCGTCGGTCTCGTCGGGCGCGGGCTCGACGAGGAGGAGCACGTCAACGCCGGGCTCACGCGCCGACCGCAGCACGTCGAGGGCCTGCTCGGGCGCGGCGGTCCCGGCGACCGTGCCGTCGACCGCCCGCAGCGTCCCGGCGGCCACGAGCGCGACGACGGTGGCGATGACGACGGCGTCGGCCGCGTCGGCGCGGTCGGGCGGCAGGCCGGGGGAGCGCACCATCTCCGCCCACGGCCCGCCCCACGGCCGGCCGGGGTCGACGACCGCGGCCGTGGGCACGAGGGCGACGTCCTCCCCGGCGGCCACGAGGTGGTGCACCAGGTCGTCGACGACGTCGGTGAGCGGCACGTCGTCGAGCACGAGCGCGGTCGTCATGGTGGCCTCCTCCGCGTGGGGTGCGCCGACCGTACCGGCCCGCCCGCTCATCCCTCCTCGGCCGCCACGACGACGACCTTGCCGCTGAGCGCCCCGGCGGCCGCGCGGGCGTGCACCGACGGCAGGGCTGCCAGCGCCACCCGCTCGGCGACGTCGACGACGAGCTCGCCGCGGTCGACGCGGGCGACGAGCTCGCCGAGCTGGGCGGCGTCGCTGCGCACGTAGAGGTCGATGCCCCGTACGCCGCGCGCCTCGTCGCTGGGAGCCGGCATCCACACGGTGGTGTTGACGACGACGCCGTTGTCGCGCGCCAGCCCGGCGAGGGCCGTGAGCTGCTCGGGGTCCACGGGCGCCAGGTTGAGCACGACGTCGACCGGCTCGGTGACCGCCGCGGTCACGTCGGTGGCGGTGTGGTCGACGACCTCCGTCGCGCCGCGGGCGAGGAGCTGCTCGCGGCTGCGCCCGCTGCCGGTGGCGACGACGTGGGCGCCGGCCGCGGCGGCGAGCTGCACGGCGTACCCGCCCACGGCGCCGCTCGCGCCGTTCACCAGGATGCGCTGCCCGGCCTGGAGGTCGGCGTGCTCGAAGAGGGCCTGCCAGGCGGTGAGGCCGACGACGGGCAGGGCGGCCGCGTCGGCGAGCGGGATCGTGGTCGGGGCGGGGGCGAGGCCGTCGGCGGGGGCGACGACGAGCTCCGCGGAGGCGCCGTCGACGACGAACGGCAGGAAGCCGACGACCCGGTCGCCGACCGCGAGCCCCGTGACGCCCTCGCCGAGCGCGTCGACCGTGCCGGCGACGTCGAGGCCGGGCACGTGCGGCAGCGTCAGGGGCATCGGGCCCTGCATGAACCCCGCGCGGATGTTGCCGTCGACGCTGTTGAACGACGTGCCCGCGACGCGCACGCGCACCTCGCCGGCGGCGGGGGTGGGGTCGGCGACGTCCTCGAGCTGCAGTACGTCGGCGTCGCCGTACTGGTGGAAACGGATGGCCTTCATGGCGGTACCTCTCTTCGACGGAGTGCTTCGAGTTCGAAGCACGAGGAGGACGGTAGCGCTGGTTCGAAGTCGAAGCAAGTGTTTCGAAGATGAATTAGTCGGTAGGGTGGCGTCATGCCCGACACGCCCCCGCCCCTCGCCCCCGTCGAGCTCGGCGCCTACTTCTCGCTGATGGAGGTCGCGGGCCTGCTGCGCCATGCGGTCGAGCAGCAGCTGCGGGAGGAGGGCGACCTCAGCTACGTGCAGTTCCAGCTGCTCGCCCGGCTGGCGCTGGACTCGCCGAGCGGTAGCGAGCGGATGACCGACCTGGCCGACGGGGTGGTCTACAGCCGCAGCGGCCTGACCTACCAGGCCGGGCTGCTGGAGAAGGCCGGCCTCGTGGAGCGCGCCCCGTCGCCGGACGACGAGCGGAGCGTGACGGTCATGGTCACCGCCGCGGGCCGGGCGCTCATCGAGCGCGTGCTGCCCGGGCACGTGGAGGTGGTGCGCCATCAGCTGTTCGCGCCGCTGTCGGAGGCGGGCACGCGGGCGCTCGGGGAGCTGTTGAGCCCGGTGCGCGAGCACATGCGCGCCGCGCCCCCGCGCTCGGCGGGCGCGCGGCGCCGTCGGCGCTGAGCGGACGGTCGGCCCGCGAGGGCCGCAGACTCGGCAGGGCCGGGGCTCGCGCCGTACTCTTGACGCTGGCCTGGAACCAGGCTGCACCGCCGTCCCCGACCACCGAGGTGTCCTCGTGCCGTCCTTCGCGCCCACCACCACCGGGCCCGAGTCCGTGTTCCCCCGCCTGGAGCCGAAGCTGCCGGGCGTCTCGAAGCCGATCCAGTACGTCGGCGGCGAGCTGAACTCGACCGTCAAGGACTGGGACTGCGGCGAGCAGGCCGGCACCGGCCCGACGGTGCGCTGGGCGCTGATGTACCCCGACGCCTACGAGGTGGGCCTGCCCAACCAGGGCGTCCAGATCCTCTACGAGGTGCTGAACGAGCGGGACTGGATCGTCGCGGAGCGCACGTACGCCGTGTGGCCCGACATGGAGGCCGTGCTGCGGGCCGGTGACGAGCAGGGCCCGATCCCGCAGTTCACCGTCGATGCCCACCGTCCGGTGCGGGCCTTCGACCTGTTCGGCCTCAGCTTCTCGACCGAGCTGGGCTACACGAACATGCTGACCGCGCTCGACCTGGCCGGCATCCCGCTGCACACCCGCGACCGCGCCATGGGCGACCCGATCGTGCTCGCCGGCGGCCACGCGGCCTTCAACCCGGAGCCGATCGCGGACTTCATCGATGCCGCGGTGCTGGGCGACGGAGAGGAGGTCGTGCTCGCGATCTCCGAGGTCGTGCAGGAGTGGAAGACGCAGGGCTGCCCGGGCAACCCGCAGCTGGGCCTCGGCCCGCGCGACGAGGTGCTGCGCCGCCTGGCGGTCTCGGGCGGCGTCTACGTGCCGCGGTTCTACGACGTCACGTACGGCGCGGACGGCACCATCACGGCGTACGAGCCGAACCTGCCCGGCGTGCCCCACCGCGTCCGCAAGCACACGCTGATGGACCTCGATGCGTGGCCGTACCCGGCGAAGCCGCTGGTGCCGCTCGCGGAGACGGTGCACGAGCGGTTCAGCGTCGAGATCTTCCGCGGCTGCACGCGCGGCTGCCGCTTCTGCCAGGCCGGCATGATCACGCGGCCCGTGCGGGAGCGCTCGATCGAGACGATCGGCAACATGGTCGAGAACGGCATCCGCAAGTCGGGCTTCGAGGAGGTCGGTCTGCTGTCGCTCTCGAGCGCCGACCACACGGAGATCGGCGAGGTCGCGAAGGGCCTCGCGGACCGGTACGACGGCTCGAACGTCTCGCTGTCGCTGCCGAGCACGCGGGTGGACGCGTTCAACATCAGCCTGGCCAACGAGTTCTCCCGCAACGGCCGGCGCTCCGGCCTGACGTTCGCGCCGGAGGGCGGCAGCGAGCGGATGCGGAAGGTCATCAACAAGATGGTGACCGAGGAGGACCTCATCCGCACGGTCGCCGCCGCCTACTCCCACGGCTGGCGCCAGGTGAAGCTCTACTTCATGTGCGGCCTCCCCACGGAGACCGACGAGGACGTGCTGCAGATCGCCGAGCTCGCCAAGCGCGTGATCGCGAAGGGCCGTGAGGTGTCGGGGCGCAACGACGTGCGCTGCACCGTCTCCATCGGGGGGTTCGTGCCGAAGCCGCACACCCCGTTCCAGTGGGCCGCACAGCTCGACCACGAGACCACCGACGAGCGGCTGCGCAAGCTGCGCGAGGTCGTGCGCGAGGACAAGAAGTTCGGCCGCGCCATCGGCTTCCGCTACCACGACGGCAAGCCCGGCACGATCGAGGGACTGCTCTCGCGCGGAGACCGCCGCGTCGGCGCGATCATCGAGGAGGTCTGGCGCGACGGCGGCCGCTTCGACGGCTGGAGCGAGCACTTCTCCTACGACCGCTGGATCACCTCCGCCGAGAAGGCGCTGGCCGGCACGGGCGTCGACCTCGACTGGTTCACCACCCGCGAGCGTGAGTACGACGAGGTCCTGCCGTGGGACCACCTCGACTCCGGCCTCGACAAGGACTGGCTGTGGGCCGACTGGGAGGACGCGCTCGCCGTGGCCGACGGCTCCAGCGACGTCGAGGTCGAGGACTGCCGCTGGACACCCTGCTACGACTGCGGCGTCTGCCCCGAGATGGGCACCGAGATCCAGGTGGGCCCGACCGGTCGGAAGTTGTTGCCGTTGTCGGTGGTGTGAGGGGGCACGCCAGTACGACGCCCTCCCCTCCGGTAAGCCCGACTTGTTGAAAGCAGGTGAGAGCGGCCCAGCGCCGCCCATCAGCGTGACGCCGTCATGCAGAGGGAGGAAAGGAGAGGGCTAGCGTGGGTTGCCTACCGCTGCGGATTGCTAGGTGTCGTTGCCCTGTAATGAGTTAAGCGCTTCCGCTTAGAGCGCGGTACCAGCGGCCGAGTGACCCACCTGGGTGGATACTGGACTTTCAGTAGTATCTACATTCGACCGCTGTATTGAGGGTGGTTTGCGTCGTCCGTAGACGTAACGGTCGCCGGCATGGATAGCGCCGCCGCGGATTCATAGCGAATGAAGCCCTTGGCGAGATTCGTCCCCGTGCGGGGTCGGCGTTGGTTCAGGTTCCGTTTGGAAAGGCGGCCCGATAGGCCATCCTGTCGCAACTCGTGCGACATCGGGAGGCTTCACGGCAGGTTGAGTACCCCCATGGCGTCGTTGATGGCCTTGATTCTGGCGGCCATAGCAGCCTCTGACTTGTCATAGAGTGCCGCGATCACGTGTGCGAGTATGGTCGCTCCCTCAAGGACCTGGGTAATAGTCAGCAGTTCGTCGTGGCTGCCCTCATTGCCGATGTACGAAACGGCTTTCAGTGCTTTCGCCAGCTCGGGCTCCGTCTTCGCGTACTCACTGATGCGCCGCCCGAGGGGGACCAATCCGCCGCTCGGGCTAGTGGGCGGCACGCCTTCATGAGCCAGCAATGCCTCTGCCGCGTAACGCAGACGGTTGGCGGCCGAACTCGGACTCACCCAGATAACTTTGGCGGCGCTCGTCACGCCATCAGCGACCTTAGGAGGAGTGTCTTTGGGGAGCCTAATGAGCCGCAGCGGCGGGTTGACGTACCGAACCCGGTAGATGTTGCCGAGCTGGCCGCGACTTGGGTCGAAACCCTCGTTGAAGACCAGCTGCCAGTCGCCGGCGAGGGTGACGCGTTCCCCGCACCCAGTGTTGTCGCAGTCCAAGTGCCCGTGGAAGGTCCCTGTGAGTTCCTCGGGCGGGCCCAGGTTCTTGAGGTGCAGATCGACAAGCTCGGTGCTGTGGGTGTCGGTCGACCTTGTCATCTCGGCCGGATTGAAGGAGAGGCTGCCGTAGACGCACGTAGGGCAGGCCACTCGCGGCCAGTCGTACTCGTCGAGCCAGCCGTCGAACTCTCTGATGTCTTTTGCCACGGGACGAGCGTACGGAAGTTACCGTCGCCACGGGAGGACGTTCTTAGCCCAGACACGGAGACGCCCACCGGTGGGGAATAGATGCCTGACATTGGGAACGCCAAGCGTGAGGTCACTGAATAGTATTGAGAAGGACTACGATCTCAGCTGCTCGAACTAGCGCGGTCAACCAAGACTTCGTCGGTCGACTCTCCGCAACGCCTGACCCTGTCTCCATGTGCGGAATCAGGTTCAGGTCCCCTGCTGCGGGCGCCGTCACGGTCCCGCGACAAGATTGACGGTTCACTTGGCGTCCGACAGCAAGTCAATGCGACCGTGAACGCCACGCATTCGAACGGGACGCCGTTTCCGGCCGCTAGCGGGTACATTTAAGAATGTTGTTTGCCCTCCTAGAACTCGAGCGTAAAACGGATTCGAACGACTCTGCCCGCCAGTTGGCGGAGCGTTCGGCGCCGCGTGACGTGATCGTGATAGCAGGCCACGTTCGTCCGATTGTTCCAGAACGCCAGGGGCCGACAACCGTGCGGGCCAATCAACTGCCTACCGGTCTACCTTCGGACCCAACCGGGAGTCGTTGTGGCGCGGGTCTCTGTCAGCACGGGCTTGACGTCAAGGAGCAGCATGGGCCACCGATGCGGCTTGATAGCCTTGCGGAATCCGAGTCGTCATGGTCGACTACAGTCACGTTCGCATAGGAATGAGGAATTGTGTCAGAGCAGCCATACGAGACGGTCAATAGAACAGTGACCACGCAGGACATGAGTTGGCTGCTTGAACAGAACCGCAGAAACCAACTCGACTTGGATCCGCCGTATCAGCGCCGGAGTGTGTGGACTCCAAGAGATCGGCGCTCATTCATGGATACAATCTTTAAGAATTACCCATCTCCCCCAATTTTCTTGCACAAGACAATCGATCTTGCCACGGGTCAAGCGATGTATCACGTAGTGGACGGGAAACAGAGGTTAAGCACAGTCCTCCAGTTCATTCAGAACAAAGTATATTTGCCTAACGATTTTGGCGATTCGCGATTCGATGGGAAACGATGGCGCGATCTGGCGGTCGATGACGAGGCGCGTTTGCGGCTATGGAACTACCGGGTGACGGTGGAAGAAATTGACGACGTCTCACCCACGTTCGTTCGCGAGGTTTTCGAACGTCTCAATAAGAACTCTCGGAAGCTGACCCCACAGGAACTTAGGCACGCGAGATTCGACGGTTGGCTCATCAACTTTCTCGAGGAAGAGATTCTTCAGCCGGTGTGGAAGAGATTCAAAATCCATACCACCGCCAAGGAGAAGAGAATGGCGGACGTTCAGAATTTGGCTGAACTTGCAATGGTGACGATTCGAAATCGGGTTTCTGGGTTTGACCAGGAGGACCTTGATGCCTTCTTTGCGGAGCATGATGAGGCCGAAGACGAAGATTCGGCCTTCGACCTGGAAGAATTTACTGGCAAGTTTTTTGCTACCCGTGACTGGTTGGACGATCTCGACAAACGTTCCGGCGTGGTATCTGAGGCTGCTCAGCCATTCTTGCACTTCTATACTCTTTGGGCCTACCTCGATGGCCTCGGCGATGCGCCGGGTGATGCTATTGCGTTTAGCATCCGCTACCGAGAATTCATGGAAGCAGTAGCTGCACACGACTTGACGACCGGGGACGATGAGTCGGCCTTGCAAGCCGAGAAAGGCGCCGTCGAACTCTTAGCAGCGCGGTACAAGGCCGCCTCTGTTGGCGCTACTACCGAAGAGCCCCAGCGCGTCGCCCGATTGAACGCTCTGCGCGAAGCCATGCAGTTGAGTTAATTGTGTTGAAAATTGACCCCAATCTGCGCGAGTCCTTCAACCGCCAAGAGCGGATCGCGAAGAGCCTCCGTGAAGAGGTTGACCGCGACCTGCAGACGCGAAAACTTCCATCCTGGCACTACGTCAGTCGTGTCAAGAACCTGGAAAGTTTTGCACTCAAAGTTGAGACTGGACGGATTTCTGCGCTTCATGAAATCGAGGACGTTTTCGCCGCTACATTAGTCGTGCCCGACGTCACTCAAGTTTCAGTTGCCGAAGACGTCGTGACGTCCAAGTACGCACTGCACGAAAGGCGCCCCCCCTCGCCGGAATCCACGAGCAAGTCTCCGGATAGTTTTCGGTTCGATGACGTACGACTGTACGTGCGATACATCCGCACCGAGGGCGAACGGACGAGCATCCCTGATGGTGCGCTCTTTGAGATTCAGATAAAAACCTTTCTGCAGCACGCGTGGGGCGTGGCGACCCATGACCTGATCTATAAGACTGAGCAACGAGACTGGCGCCGAGAACGGATCGCGCATCAAATTCGGGCGACCCTTGAGCAAGCCGAAGTAGTGATCGGAAGCGTCGAGACCCTCGCGGCGACACCAGCCTTACCGGCTGCGAGTCCCGAAATTGACGAACTCAATGCCATTATCTCGATACTCAAAGCCGAGTGGGAATCCGAGCTGTTGCCAGGGGATGTGCGCAGGCTCGCGGAGTCGATTTCTCACTTGCTACAGATCGTGGACAAAAGTCATAATGCGAACCGGCCCAGGATTCTCTCGGAGCTATTGTCATCTGGCAAGGCGAGGAGTTCGGGCGCCCACAGCATAGACTGGTCGCCTTACAGGTCTGTGTTGAACTACATAGCGAACGACTACGCAGATAGATTGAAGAGTAGGTTGAAGAATGGAGGGCCTAAACAGAAGGTTCTGGTCTACTCAGAGGTTCTCGATTCGCTATCAGTGTCGAGAGAGCAGGCTAGAGGTGCCGTTGTCGTCGATCCCTAGATGAGCCGCGGTGGCAGATATGACGCATGGTCGTGGTCATGGGCATGTGCTTCCACCACAAGCATCGCGGAGCCAGCTTGGTCGGGGTCGCCAATCCTGGTGTGTCCGGCAAGCCCTGAGACGCCTGGAGTCAGTTAACAGCTCCGACACTGCCAAAGACGCATCTGTCGACGAGTTCGTCGACCTCGTTCTGCACGAGCGGGGGGGACCAAGACGCGCCTAAGACGCGAAGCGTCTGGTCCGATGGAAAACGCATGATCCGCATGTCAGTTGCGTTCACCTGAGTGTGGCCGGAGAAGGTTCGAAAGAACTTATCAACCGGCGTACTGTTTAGCCAGATGCACAAGCCGCGGGCGAGTTCCAGGTCCATTCCTGCGCCGCGGATGTGCAAAACGTTGGTCTTGTTGTCGAACGCTATGCCCGAGTCCGAGACCTCGGGTGACCAAACTGCGGCGATTACGCGTCGCCTCTCTTCCTTCGTGGAGAATCTCTTCACAACTACATAATTGCCAGAGGGCAGCAAGCGTCGGGCGTCTCGCTCGGTTCGCAGCGCGTAGTGCTGCGGCTTCGCCCGGGCAACCGGCCATCGAATGACGCCGGCGTCAAAGTGGAGTGGATAGATCATCGGAACGGACGTCTCGTCGGCCTCGGTCATCAGGTTTTCGCGCAAGCGAAAGTCTACAATCTTTCCGGTTGAGACAGAAATGTTCAAAGAGGCCAGATCGCCTGGCAAAGCGAGCACTTTTGCGACATCGGCATCTTCCGTGGGGATCCGTATGAACTGGGCGGAATCACTGGGATCGACAACGTCCGTGGCGCGGACCAGCCGGCGGAGAGGCTCATCGAGATGCCCGAAACTCGTTGACAGGATCACTTGGTCAGCGTGACGGCCCTTCTGTGCGGCAATGACAATTGTTTCTTGAAGGACTTTGCTGTCGGAGAAGACCGCCGAGCGGGAGGCGAAGTCGTGAATATGGGTAAGGTGAACGACGCTCAGCAGGTATCTGCGAAATGGGGCGAATGTGGGCCCATTGGCAAAAGACCTGGGAGTTATGGCAACCAACTGACCGCCGTCATTTAGTTGATTCACACCCAGGGCCATGAAGGCCGCGTAGAGATTTGGTGTGTCGACTAGGTGTCCTGCCAGTTCGCGCCTAGCAGGGTGTATCCCGGCCAACTCGCCGTAGGGGGGGTTCATGAGAACCAGATCGAAGCCACCCAGGTGGGAGTGCCGAGTTATGCCAACTGAAGACTGGATGTAGTCCGCGTTGATGATCTCCCATGTCAGTGACATCTCAGCGGTAGTGGCAGCGGTTTCGCATTCCGCGATAGTCTCTTGAAGTGGGCCGAGGAGCACAGGGTCTAGTTCGTAGCACACAAGGTGAAGGTGCACTCCCGGAGCCTGTGAGATGAGCCGAGCTACAAGCGCAGCACTCAGCGATCCAGTTCCGGCTCCTGGGTCGAGCACTCGGAATGTGCCGTCAGACGGGAGCGTGACCATGTTAGTGAGCAGTTCAGCAGCCTTCGCCGGCGTAAAGTACTGACCCCGCCGCGCCCGATCTTCCGGATTCAGTCTGGCCAAGGTCGTCGAGCGGCGGAGTTCGGCCTGCTCGACGAGGTTTGTTGCGTTCACGCGGGCAGCCTACGGAACAGGATGACCCTCAAAGCAGGCTGACCACCGATGGCAACGCGCGCAGCGAGTAGGACCGATCCCGCGCGGGGACGCGCAACGACCGTCGGCAGGGGTACATGCGGTGGATTTGCGGCTACGTGTCCGGGTTGGGCATCCGCCGGGTCCAGTCATTTGCTCTGTCATTCGCGGGCGGTGCGTCGAAGTTTGCGCCGCAGCGTCCGGTGTTCCGAAGTGTCGTCCGCCCGGGCGTACTGTCGCGGCGAGGGTCGTCGTACTGAGGGAGGTCTGATGATCAGGTTCGCCGAGGTGACGGTCGTCGAGGGCGACATCACGCAGCAGCGGGTCGACGCGGTGGTCAACGCCGCGAACCGGCGCATGCGGGGCGGGGGAGGCGTTGACGGCGCGATCCACGCCGCGGGTGGGCCGGAGGTGCTGGCCGACTGCGCGCGCCGCTTCCCCGACGGGCTTGCCACAGGTGACGCCGGCTGGACGACCGCCGGAGTGATGCCCGCGCGGTGGGTGATTCACGTCGTGGGTCCGAACTACTCGGCCGGAGAGCGCGACCGCGGGCTGCTGGAGTCCTGCTACCGCCGCGCGCTCGAGGTGGCCGACGAGCTCGGGGCGAGCACGGTGGCGTTCCCGCTCGTCAGCGCCGGCATCTACGGCTGGCCGCGCGAGGACGCCATCGCCTGCGCGGTCGAGACGCTGCGCACCACCCCGACGCAGGTCCGCGAGGCCCGGCTCGTCGCCTACGGCCGCCGCGCCTACGACGAGATCGCCGCGGCGCTCGGCTGACCGCCGTACCTCAGCAGGAGGCGCAGCAGCCGCACGCCTCCGCCTCGACGGACCCGTCGGCGCCAAGGTCCCGCGGCGCCGTCGGCGCGCAGCACGCGTCCCCGCGCAGCGCCCCGACGCCCTCCGGCACCGCGACTGCGGCGATGACCATCGCGGCGACGGGGTCGGCCCAGCTGATGCCCCACAGGCTGTTGAGCAGCAGCCCGGCGAGCAGCACCGCCGAGAGGTAGGTGCACAGCAGCGTCTGGTGGGAGTCCGCCACCGCCGAGGGCGACCCGAGCTCGCGCCCCGCCCGCCCCTGGGCCCACGACAGCAGCGGCATGATCGCCAGGCTCAGCGCCGCGATGGCGATGCCGACGCTCGAGTGCTCCGCCTCGTGGCCGCCGAGCATTGCGCGCACGGCGACGAACGAGGCGAACGCGGCGAGCAGCAGGAACGACGTGCCGATCACTAGGAGCGCCACCCGCTCCCGCGCTTGGTGGTTGCGCCCGTCGTGCCGAGACGGGGGCCAGAACCGCTGGGCAGTGCTCACGCCGCCGCCAGACCGGTGACAAGCGAGACGAGTCGCCTGTGTCTGCGTTCTCATTATGGGCGTGCAGCGCCGCGAGGGCGTGAGCCGAAACGGGGGAGATCATGGGCTGGATCCGCAAGACCATCGTCGGGGCAGGTGCTGCAGCGGCCGCGCTGTCGCTCACGGCAGTCACCGCCATGCCGGCGGGCGCCGCGGCCGTGATCGAGCGCATCGACGACGAGCGGGGCGACGTCGGCGTCAGCTACGTCGGCGCGTACGGCCCCAGCTTCACGCCCGCCGTGCCCATGAGCAGCGTGGACGTCGAGTGGGTCACGGTGAAGCAGGTGGGAGCCAACCACCTGCTGGAAATCAAGGTGGAGGACGTCTTCGTCTACCTCCTGAAGTACGCGCGGTCCGGCGACAGGCGGGACCTGAACGTGGCGGAGCAGCGCGTGCACGGCGTGTACCGCGGTGTGGAGGTCTCGGTGCGCCCCACCCAGGCCGGGACGGCGTTCTTCGTCGAGGCCACCGTCACCTGGCACGCGGACGGCAGCAGGGAGCGCTGCGCGACCGCCGGGCAGGTGACGTTCTCCCGCGTGCACGACCTGGTCGGCCTCACGCTGCCGGACGCGTGCCTCCCCGACGAGCTGTGGTACGACCACCTCTCGGCGGGGGTGAACATGGTGCTGACCCGTGAGGTCGTCGTCGGAACGCGCACCGTCTCGGAGTCCA
This sequence comes from Nocardioides sp. ChNu-99, assembly GCF_029493445.1. Lineage (NCBI taxonomy): Bacteria > Bacillati > Actinomycetota > Actinomycetes > Propionibacteriales > Nocardioidaceae > Nocardioides > Nocardioides sp. ChNu-99. The sequence goes on from NZ_JAHWBL010000021.1 coordinate 37,206, forward strand.
GGCGTTACGCCTTCGACAGCGCCAGCACGTACAGGCAGTAGCCGGGCGGTCGGACGAGGCGGGGCGTTTCGTGCCGTCGTACCGGGGGAGCGTGGGCCCCGTGAGCCAGCAGCCTCCCCACAGCCGTGCCCGCCGCAGCCTCGCCTGGCCCCTATTCGCGCTCGCCACCGCGCTGGTGGGCGTCGGCGCGGGCATCGCGATCGGGCTGCTCATCGAGGGTGGCGGCAGCGACGACCGAGGAGAGCGCAACGCCTCGACGGGTTGCGGGCTACTTGTCGACATCGACCGCGACGAGCCGCTGACCGAGGACTCCGCCATGGACGACCCCGCCTTCTGGGAGCTGTCCGCGATGGCGCCGCTCGCCAGCGCAGCGGGGACGGCCGACGACGAGTACGCCGACCTCGCCGAGGCGGCGCAGGTCATCGGGAGGTCCCTGCAGACCTATGACACCGACGCGCTGTCCGGTGCCCTCGACGACGTCGCCGACGAGTGCGAGGCGCTCGGCCTCGCCACCGACTGACCCCTCACGGAGACCGCCGGGTGCTGCTCACCCGCGATCCCGCGGGCGCCTCAGGGGAGTCGGGCGGCCGCGCGCCGCTCGGCGGCTTCGTCGACCGCGGTCCACACGCGGTAGATCACCCGCTCGAGCACGGTGGCGCTGACGCCGAGCGCCGCGAGACCGATGAGGATCCGCAGCGGGAACGACAGGTGGTCCAGCGCCGGGCTCAGGAACAGGGCGAGCACCAGGAGCATCCCCGGCCAGGCGATGATCCGGCTCGTCCGCCATCTCGTGTATCCCACGCGCGCCACCGTAGGCCCCTCGCCCGCCCACGTGCCGCGAACGCCGCACCCGCACGCCGTACCCGAGACCCCCGAACCCCGCCGAAAGTCGGAAGCCCGGCGAGGCCACCCCCGATATCGTGGGCGACCGGCGCGCGACGCGCCGCCTGACGGGCCTCGCACCCCGCCGCAGACGCGCCGCCACCGCGACTGCCGCCGTACCCCCACCGCTCGAACCGAGGCCCACTTGCTGTTCCGCCTGCTGCGTGACCACCTGCGTCCCTACCGCCGCCAGCTGCTCGTCATCGGGCTGCTGCAGCTGGGGTCGACGGGGGCGATGCTGTTCCTGCCCAACCTCAACGCCTCGATCATCGACGAGGGCGTCACCCAGGGGGACACGGGCCACGTGCTGCGCATCGGCGCGCTCATGCTGCTCATCTGCCTCGGGCAGATCGCCTGCCAGGTGACGGCCGTCTGGTTCTCGGCGCGCACCGCGATGGCGGTCGGGCGGGACATGCGGGCGGAGCTGTTCGGACGCATCACCGGGTTCTCCGGGCGGGAGGTCGGGCAGTTCGGGGCGCCGTCGCTCATCACGCGGGTGACGAACGACGTGCAGCAGGTGCAGATGCTCACCCTGATGACGTGCAGCATCGCGGTGTCGGTGCCGATCATGATGTTCGGCGGCATCGCGATGGCGCTCTACACCGACGTCGGGTTGTCATGGATCTTCGCCGTCGTCGTGCCCACCCTCTTCGTGGTCGTCGCGATCGTCGTGCGCGGCATGGTGCCGAGCTTCCGCGCCCAGCAGGGCCGCATCGACACCGTCAACCGCGTGCTGCGCGAGCAGATCACCGGCATCCGCGTCGTGCGCAGCTTCGTGCGCGAGCGCGAGGAGACCGACCGGTTCGACGACGCCAACGCCCAGCTCACCGAGGTCTCCATCCGCGCCGGCCGCTGGCTGGCCACCCTGTTCCCGCTCGTCATGCTCGTCGTCAACGTCGCGAGCGTCGCCGTCATCTGGTTCGGCGGCCACCGCGTCGACTCCGGCGAGCTGGGCGTGGGCCAGCTGACCGCGTTCATCGCCTACCTCATGCAGATCGTCATGTCGGTGATGATGGGCACCTTCATGCTCATGCAGATCCCGCGCGCCGCGGTCTGCGCCGATCGCATCAGCGAGGTGCTCGACACCTCCTCCAGCGTCCACCCGCCCGAGCAGCCCGTCACCCACCTGCCCGAGTCGGCGACGCTGCGCTTCGAGCACGCCGGCTTCACCCACCCCGGCGCCGAGAAGCCCGTCCTCACCGACGTCTCGTTCTCCGCCGGCCCCGGCCAGACCGTCGCCGTCATCGGCTCCACCGGCTCCGGCAAGTCGACCCTCGTCGACCTCGTGCCCCGGCTCATGGACGCCACCGAGGGCCGCGTGCTCGTCGGTGGCGTCGACGTGCGCCAGGTCGACCCCGAGCTGTTGTGGTCGCGCATCGGGCTGGTGCCCCAGCGCGCGTTCCTCTTCAGCGGCACCATCGCCAGCAACCTGCGCCACGGCAAGGCCGACGCGACCGACGACGAGCTGTGGGAGGCCCTCGAGGTCGCCCAGGCCCGCGACTTCGTCGCCGCGCTCCCCGACGGGCTCGACTCGGTCGTCGCCCAGGGCGGCACCAACTTCTCCGGCGGCCAGCGCCAGCGCCTCGCCATCGCGCGGGCCCTCGTGCGCCGCCCCGAGGTCTACCTCTTCGACGACTCGTTCTCCGCCCTCGACCTCGCCACCGACGCCCGGCTCCGCGCGGCGCTGAAGCCGTGGACCACCGACGCGTGCGTGCTCGTCGTCGCCCAGCGCATCTCCACCATCCGTGACGCCGACCTCATCCTCGTGCTCGAGGACGGGCACCTCGTCGGCTCCGGCACCCACGAGACGCTCGTCGACGACTGCCCGACGTACGCCGAGATCGTCGCGTCCCAGCTGAGCGCGGAGGAGGCGGCATGAGCACCGACCAGGAGCAGCGCACCGACGAGAAGCACGGCGGCGGGCTGCGCGCGACCGAGCGGATCGCCGTACCCCAGCGCGGGCCCGGGCCCGCCGGCGCCATGGGCGCGGGGGAGAAGGCCATGGCGTTCGTGCCGTCGGCCCGCCGGCTGCTGCGCCGCATGCGCCCCCAGCGTGCCAAGGCCACCCTCGTGGTGCTGCTCGCCATCGGCAGCGTCACCCTCATGTCGCTCGGGCCGTGGCTGCTCGGACGCGCCACCGACCTCGTGTTCGCCAGCTACATCGGCCGCCAGCTGCCCGGCGGCCAGACCGCGGAGCAGGCCGAGACCGTGCTGCGGGCCGGCGGCCAGGGCGAGCTCGCCGACCTCGTGTCGGGGATGGACGGCCTCGTGCCCGGTCGGGGGGTCGACTTCGGGGCCGTCGGGCAGGCGCTGCTCGTCGTGCTCGCCGTGTACGTCGCAGCTGCCGCGCTCGCGTGGCTGCAGGGGTGGTTGCTCAACGACGTCGTGCAGTCGACCATCCGCGAGTTGCGCGCCGACGTCGAGCGCAAGATCCACGCCATGCCGCTCGCGACCTTCGACAAGGCGCCGCGCGGCGAGCTGCTGAGCCGCGTCACCAACGACATCGACAACGTCGGGCAGACCCTGCAGCAGACGATGAGCCAGCTGCTCACCTCGCTGCTCACCGTCGTCGGGATCCTCGCGATGATGCTGTGGATCTCGCCGCTGCTCGCCGTCGTGGCGCTCATCGCGGTGCCGGTCTCGCTGGTGCTGACCGGCGCGGTGATGAAGCGCAGCCAGCCGCAGTTCGTCACCCAGTGGCGCCGCACCGGCTCGCTCAACGCCCACGTCGAGGAGTCCATCTCCGGGCACGCGCTCGTCACCGTCATGGGTCGCCGGGGAGCCGCCGAGGAGGTCTTCGCCGAGCAGAACGACGCGCTCTACGACGCGGCTTACCGCGCCCAGTTCGTCTCCGGGCTCCTCATGCCCGTGATGATGCTCATCGGCAACCTGTCGTACGTCGTGGTGGCCGTCGTCGGCGCGTTCCGCGTGACCGCCGGCGCGATCACGATCGGGGACGTGCAGGCGTTCATCCAGTACTCCCGGCAGTTCAACCAGCCGCTGACCACCGTCGCGTCGATGACGAACCTGCTGCAGTCGGGCGTCGCGTCCGCCGAGCGGGTCTTCGAGCTGCTCGACGCCGACGAGGAGGTCGACGCCACCATCGTGGCCGCCCGGGCCGCCGCCGCGGCCGAGGCACCCCGGGGGCGCGGCGAGGTCGCGTTCGAGCACGTCTCGTTCTCCTACAGCGCCGACCGGCCGCTCATCGAGGACCTCTCGCTCGTCGCGCGCCCCGGCCAGACCGTCGCGATCGTCGGCCCGACCGGCGCCGGCAAGACGACGCTGGTCAACCTCGTGCTGCGCTTCTACGAGCTCGACGCCGGGCGCATCACGCTCGACGGGGTCGACGTCACCGAGCTGTCGCGCCACGACCTGCGCGCGCAGACCGGCATGGTGCTGCAGGACACCTGGCTCTTCGAGGGCACCATCCGCGACAACATCGCCTACGGCCGCCCGGGCGCCGGCGAGGACGAGATCCTCGAGGCCGCGCGCGCGACGTACGTCGACCGGTTCGTGGGCTCGCTGCCCGACGGCTACGGCACCGTCGTCACCGAGAACGGCGAGAACCTGTCGGCCGGCGAGCGGCAGCTGCTCACCATCGCCCGCGCGTTCCTCGCCGACCCGGCGCTGCTGATCCTCGACGAGGCCACCAGCTCCGTCGACACCCGCACCGAGCTGCTGCTGCAGAAGGCGATGGGCGCGCTGCGCGAGGACCGGACGTCGTTCGTCATCGCCCACCGGCTCTCCACCATCCGCGACGCCGACGTCATCCTCGTGATGGAGGCCGGGCGCATCGTCGAGCAGGGGACGCACGGCGAGCTGCTGGAGGCCGACGGCGCGTACGCCGCGCTCTACCGGTCGCAGTTCGCGGCGAGCGCGATCGAGTGAGGGGGAGACGTGGACGGTGAGTGGTTCTCGCTGCGCGGGAAGTCGGCGATCAGGGACCTGTGGGTCGCGCCGGAGTGGGAGGGCCAGCCGAAGCTCGGGCCGTGGCTCCTGCCCGACGGGCGCGAGATCCCGCGGCTCATCGAGGACGGCCAGGCCGACGAGCTCGGCTTCCCGTTCTGGTTCCGCCAGGTCGAGGGCTCCCGTGGGCGGCGCCGCGGCGACCTCCTCTGGGGCGGCGGATCGAGGACCAAGGTGGTCTCGCGACGATTCGTCGACGCGCTCGGGGAGCTCGGGGTGCTCGACGACCTCATGACCTACCCGGCGGCGATACTGGACCGCCGTCGGCGCGTGATCGAGGCCGACTACCTGGGGCTCGTCGAGCCCATCGGGCGCGGAGAGGTGCGCGCGGGGCTGACGACGCAGCGCAACTCCATGCTCACCGTGAGCGCCCGGGTGCTGGAGGGCCTGCGCGAGCGCGGTGTGACCGAGTTCGAGGCCGAGCCGACGGAGCGGGACGTCGAGCCGTGGGACGGGCCGCCGCTCTTCGAGCTGTCCTTCGACACCGTCGTCTTCAGCCGCGCGAAGGACGCCGTCGGGGTGTACGACGAGGCGCTCGCCGAGCACTTCCCGGCCGAGACGTTCGAGGTGGGCGACCGAGCCCTCCGGGACGTCCTCACGTTCGACGACCTGGCGATGGACCGGAGCCTGTGGGCCGCCGTGGCCGAGCTCGACGGCGATGTCGGCTTCCCCCTCGACCGGGTCATCGCGAGCTGCCGCCTGCTCGGTATGTCGGCCGCAGCCGAGGCCATCCTCTCGGGGCGTGCTGCGCTGGTGTCGGACCCGCCGGCGGCGGTGCCGGACGTCGACCTGTCCGTCCGCGGATCGGGCGACGCGGCGTACGACGAGTTCAGCTTCGACGGCCTGTGGCCCGCGGTGCAGGCCGTCGTCGCCGGGCAGCCGCAGCTCTTCGGGGCGCCGTCCGCAAACTGGTGACCACGGCGCCTGGGGTCGCTGTCGGTGGCCTCCCCTAGCGTGCCGTGGTCGAGGCCATCGAGGAGCTCGACGTCCCCGGGAACCCGCCGACGCGGCTGTCGTCGCGGAGTACCGTGGACGGTCCGTCGTGGGTGGACCGGGCGCGACGAGCGTCGCGCAGAACGCTCAGGAGAGGCGAGGCGAGATGAGCAAGGACCAGAAGTCCTCGGCAGCGGGTGCGAGCGTCCCGGTGAGGTCGTCGTCCCAGCGCGATCCTCTGACCGAGGGACAGCGCCGCAAGATCGCAAATATCCGGGCGGTCTACAGCAAGAAGCGGCAGGCCGCCGAGGCGGGTCGGCGCGGGTCGGCTTCCTGACTGTGGATCGCGTCTGGCTGCTCAGATACCCGGCGAGGTGGCCGCGTCGCCGTACACGCGCCGCGAGGTGACCGTGCCGGCGCCGTTGCGCTGCTCGAGCACCTGCGACGACTGCACCTCGGCGCCGCGCAGGGTGGCGCCGGACCGCACGCAGGCGGCGGGCAGGCGCAGCAGGATCCAGTGGTCGACCGTCGACGTGCTGACGGTGGCGGGGCTCCGGCAGACGCCGTCGCGCTCGGAGATGGTCGCCGTGACCTGGGGACGGGCCCCGACCTCCCAGATGGCCGTGCCGGTGAGGAAGGCGGACGTGCCGTCGTACAGGTCGACGACCACCGACTGCGCGCCCTGCTGCCGGTTCGCCACCTTGGCCGCGCCGTAGAACTTCCTCAGGTCGACGCGCACGAAGATCGTGTCCCGGTTGGAGGTGACGGTGACCCGCTCGAGGTCGACCGCCGCCGGGTCGATGCGCGGCGTGAACGACGGACCCGAGCTGGCGTAGGGGTCGAGGGTGACGTCGCCGCGGGCGTCGTCGACGACGATCGTGGGGGCCGTCGCCGCGCCGCTGGCGGCGGGCGCCGCACCGAGCCCCATCGCGGTCGCGACCAGGGCTGCTGCCGTCCACGTCCTGCGCACCATCACGTACCCCTGTCGCCCCGGCTGCCGCTCGGCCGCCGAGGGCAACGGTCCCGTCCGGCGCCGGCGTCCGTCAAGCGGAGAGGTACGGCGCACGTCGCCGCGACACGCGGACGCGGCCGGGCCGGCGCGCGACGATGACCGCGTGGACACCTTCGCCGCGATCGCCGACGAGCGCCGAGCCCTGGCCGCGCTGCTGACGGGGCTCACCCCCGCGCAAGCCGCGACGCCGAGTCTCTGCGACCGGTGGACCGTGCACGACGTCGCCGCCCACCTGGTCGTGCCGCTCGAGGTGGGGCTCGGCGGGTTCGCGCGGGCGATGATCGTCGCGCGCGGCAGCTTCCACCGGGCGAACGTGCGGCTGGCCCACGAGCAGGCGCGCCGCCCGCTGGCCGAGCTCGCCGGGGTGCTGCGGGCGAAGGCCGACTCCCGGTTCACCCCTCCCGGCCACGGCCCCGAGGCGCCCCTGACCGACCTCCTCGTGCACGGCCTCGACGTCCGGTGGCCGCTCGGGCTGGCGCGCGACGTACCGGCGGAACGACTGACCGCGACTCTGAACTTCCTCGCCTCGTCGCGCGACCGCAGCTTCGTGCCCCGCGGGGCGCTGGACGGACTGCGGTTCGAGGCCGACGACGTCGACTGGGCCCACGGCAGCGGCCCGGTCGTGCGCGGCCGCGCGGAGGCGCTGCTGCTCGCGATCACCGGTCGCGCCGCCGCGCTCGAGCACCTCGCCGGCGACGGCGTCGCGACGCTGCGCGAGCGTCTGGCCTGACCCCGGTGGCGTACGACGAGCAGTTCGCCGCCCGCGTCCGGGGCGCCCTGGCCGGGGAGTCGGAGGTCCGCGAGGTGAAGATGTTCGGCGGCCTCGCGTTCATGGTCGACGGCGCCATGGCCGTCTGCGTCTCGACCGGCGGGGGAGCGCTGCTGGTGCGGGTGTCGCCCGCCCGCGACGCCGAGCTGGTGCGGGCGGCGGGCGCTCGCCGGGCCGAGATGGGCGCCGGGCGGTCGATGGGCGAAGGGTGGATAGCCGTCGACGACGCGGCGGTGGCCGGCGACGGCCTGCGGTCCTGGCTCGACGCCGCCCTGGAACGCGAGGGGCGTCGAGGCGAGGGCGGCTGACGCGCGGCGTACTGCTCGAGGGGCGCTCTGGTGCGGTGGTGGTGTCTCCTGCGGCGCTGGGGTGTCGGGTGCGGTGGCCCGCCACGTGTGCAGTAGCCCGGACACCGCGTTACAGCGGCGGGCCGGGCGTCGCGCCCAGCGCGAGGGCGTCAGGGGCGCGGGGGCTCCTCCTCGAAGTAGACGACCTCGACGTCCGAGCCCAGCTCGCCCTGGAGACGCTTCGCCAGCTGCAGGCCGTCGTTCCACCAGCGCCACGCCTCCGCCACCTGGTCGACCTCGAACGGCGACTCCGACTCGACGCCGTAGGCGTCGTTCCACGCCGTCAGCGCCTCGGCGAGGTCGGGACTGATCGGCAGCTCGTCCAGCTCGATCTCTCCGTAGGGGCCGTCCGGCGTGCGGTCCCAGAGAGGCGAGGCGAAGTACTCGGCCATGACGTGGACGACGCTGACGACCCGCATCGCCGCAGGCTAGCGCCGCGATGCTCGGAACGCTCGGGCTTCGGCGACGGCGGGCCCGCGACGTACCTCGGGCGGTCCTTCTGGTGCGGCGCTGATGTCTCCTGCGGCGCTGGGGTGTCTGGTGCGGCGGTCTGCGGCGTGTTCAGTAGCCCGGACACCGCGTTACAGCGGCGCGTGCGACCGCCCACGGGCTCGTGGCGGGCGCAAAGACGACGCACAGGAACCGGACAGGATCCGTTCCTAACGTCCCCGCCATGAACGTGAACACCCGACCCGGCGGCGCGACCGCCGCCCCGCGCGCCCGCCGTACCGCCCGCTGGATCGCGGCCACCACGCTGACCCTCGGCCTCACCCTCACGGGGTGCGCCGCCGAGACCACGTCGTCCTCGTCCGGCACGTCGTCGGCGGTGTCGTCGGCCGCTGCCGCCGCCGGTACGACGTCGACCACCGACGCCACGACGACGGCCGCCACGATCACCGACACCGCCGCGGCCGCCGAGGCGTTCCTCGCGACGCTGTCCGACGAGCAGCGGGAGCAGGTGCTCTACGACTACGACGACGAGACCAAGACGACGTCGTGGTCGAACTTTCCGGTCACCTTCGTGGAGCGTGCGGGCCTCAACCTGGCCGACCTCACCGAGGAGCAGCAGGTCGCCGCGATGGAGGTGCTCGAGGCGCTGCTGAGCGACGAGGGGTACGCCACGGTCACCGGGATCATGGCGGGCGACCAGTACCTCCTCGACAACAGCAGCAGCACGGAGGAGTCGCTGGGGCAGTACTACATCGCCTTCTTCGGCGACCCGTCCGACACCACGGCCTTCGAGGTGCAGTTCGGCGGCCACCACCTCGGCATCAACGCCACGCTCGACGGCAGCACCGACGCCATCACCTTCGCGCCCACGCACCTCGGGGTGCAGCCGGCCGTCTGGACGAACGAGGACGGCGAGGAGGTGCAGCCCTTCGGGACCATCTACGAGACCGCCTTCGCGTTCTACGACAGCCTCACCGACGAGCAGAAGGCCGCGCTCTACCAGGGTGAGTCCGTCGCGGCGATGGTGTGCGCGCCCGGCAGCACCTGCAGCTACCCGACCGGCACCGGCCTGTCCGGCGCGGACCTCACCGACGAGCAGAAGCAGCTCCTGCTCGACGTGATCGCCAACTGGGTGGGCCTCGCCGACGAGGAGACCACCGCCGCCGAGCTCGCCGCGATCGAGGCGACCCTCGACGAGACCTACGTGAACTGGTCGGGCGCCACCGTCTACGACATGACGCAGGGCGACGGCATCTACTTCCAGATCTCCGGGCCGAAGGCGTACGTCGAGTTCGCCGCCCAGCAGGGCTCCGCCGGCGCCGACGTCGACGGGGTCACCACGTCGGGCTGGGGCCACGTGCACACGATCTACCGCGACCCGACCAACGACTACGCAGGCAGCGCCACCCAGCAGGAGTCGACGGGCATGGGCGGCGGCATGGGTGGCACGCCCCCCGGCGGTGGTACGCCGCCCGCCGACGCGCAGGACGGCTGAGGCGCGGCGGCGAGCCGCCGGTCGCCCGGCATGTGCGGAGGTCCGCTGAGCAGACGTCGAGCAGCAGACCCCCGCACAAGCGGGCGCCCTCCGCCGGGACCGACGCGGACGGACCCTGACGGCCGACCAGCGTGGCCGGCCCAAACACCGGCGGGGCACCCCGGCGGTCCGCCATCATGGGTCCGTGACCTCGACCGACCCGCCGCGCTGGCGACCTCGAGACGCGTTCCGCTGCGCGTCGACCGTCGTGGTGGCGGTCGCGTGGGTCTTCTTCGCCGTCGATGCGCTGCAGCGGGACGAGATGCTCTGGGCGTCGGGGTACGCCGTCGGCGTCGTCTGGCTCGCCTCCTCGCTCGTCAGGGAAGTGCGTCACGCCCGCCGGGAGGCTGTTGCCGCGTCGGCTCCCGCCCCGACCGGGGGGCCCTGGTGACCGGTGCATCCCCCGCGCGGCCCCGGCGGCCGGCTCGCGAGTGGGTCAGCCGCGTTTGCGCCGCCGTGGCCATCACCCTCTGGCTCTACCTGGCTGCGGCTGCGCACGGCCGCGGAGACGCGTGGGTGATGTGGCTCTACCTCGTCGGGGCAGGGAGCTTCTCCGTCGCCCAGCTCGTCGGCGAGCGTGAACGGCGGCGAGCCGCCAGCCGGGCACGTGCGGAGATCCGCTGAGCAGACGTGTCGCAGCAGACCTCCGCACACGCCACCCGGGCGGCCGTGCCGGCTGACGCCGCTCAGATCCGCTCGACGACCCAGTCGACGCACCGCGTCAGCGCCTCGACGTCGCCCGGGTCGATGGCCGGGAACATCGCGACGCGCAGCTGGTTGCGGCCGAGCTTGCGGTAGGGGTCGACGTCGACGACGCCGTTGGCGCGCAGCACCGTCGCGACCTCCGCGGCATCGACGGCCCGGTCACCGGACGTCGCCAGGTCGATCGTGCCCACGACCTGCGAGCGGATCGCGGGGTCGGCGACGAACGGGGTCGCGTACGACGACGCTTCCGCCCAGCCGTAGAGCGCGGCCGACGACGCGGCGGTCCGCGCCGCCATCGCCTCCAGCCCGCCCTCGGCGAGCATCCAGGCGAGCTGGCGCTCCATGAGGAACAGCGTCGCGATCGCGGGGGTGTTGAGCGTCTGGTGCTTCGCCGAGTTGTCGACCGCGGTCGCGAGGTCGAGGAACGCCGGGATGAAGCGCCCCGACCCCTTCACCTCCTCCACCCGCGCCAGCGCGGCCGGCGACATCAGCGCGAACCACAGGCCGCCGTCGGCGGCGAAGCCCTTCTGCGGCGCGAAGTAGTAGACGTCCGTCTCGCGCAGGTCGACGGCCGCACCGCCGGCGGCCGAGGTGCCGTCGACGACGACGAGCGCGTCCGAGTCGGCGCCGGGCACCCGCCGTACCGGCGCCATCACGCCCGTCGAGGTCTCGTTGTGCGGCCACGCGTAGACGTCGACCCCGGCGACCGCCTCGGGCAGCGCCACCGAGCCCGGCTCGGCCCGCGCCACCACCGGCTCGCCCAGCCACGGCGCGGCGGCGCTGGCGGTGGCGAACTTGCCGCCGAACTCGCCGAAGACGCCGTGCGCGCTGCGCTCGCGCACCAGCGAGAACGTCGCGACGTCCCAGAACGCGGTCGACCCGCCGAGACCCAGCACCACCCGGTAGCCGTCGGGCAGCGCGAACAGGTCGGCCAGCCCGCCCTGCACCCGCGCGACCAGGTCCTTGACCGGGGCCTGGCGGTGCGACGTACCCATGAGTGAGCGGCCCGACGCCGCCAGCGCGTCGAGCGCGGACTGCGCCACCTTCGACGGGCCGGAGCCGAAACGACCGTCGGCGGGCAGCAGGTCGGCGGGGATCTCGAGCGCGCGGGTCACCGGGCTAGTCTCCCACCGGCGGGATCGGGCACGGCGAGGAGGACGAGGGATGAGCGGTCTGCGGCTCGAGCGCGTGGGCTACGGGCACGAGGACGCGACGCGGCTCGTCGCGCAGGTGCAGGACGAGTACCGCAGCCTCTACGGCGGCCCCGACGAGACCCCGCTCGAGCCCGAGATGTTCGAGCCGCCGACCGGCAGCTTCTTCGTCGGGTACGTCGAGGAGGACGGCGCGCAGGTGCCCGTCGCCACCGGCGCCTGGCGCTCCCACCTCGACCTCGACGAGCCGGGGCTGGGGCGGATCGCCGAGATCAAGCGCATGTACGTCGTGCCCTCCCACCGCGGGCGCGGGCTGTCCAAGCTGGTGCTCGCCCACCTCGAGCAGGACGCGCTGCGCGCCGGCTTCGACTCCCTCGTGCTCGAGACCGGAACGATGCAGCCGACCGCCATCGCGCTCTACACCGCGGCGGGCTACGCGGCGGTGACGCCGTACGGGCACTACAGGTGCTCGCCCGAGTCGGTGCACCTCGGGCGGCGGCTCTCGCCGCTGGAGCAGGCGGGCTGAGCCGGTGCGCCTCCCGCCGAAGGTCGCCCAGGGCGTCGCCGACGGGTCGGTGACGCTCGCGTTCCGCCGGTGGGCGCGCCCCGACGTGCGGGTCGGGTCGGAGTTCCGCAGCTCCGCCGGCGTCGTGCGCGTGACCAGCGTCGACGTCGTCGACGAGCACGCCATCACCCCCGACGACGCCCGCGCGGCGGGCTTCCCCGACGCCGACGCGCTGCGCCGCCGCCTGCGCCCCGTCGACGAGGCCGCCCGGCCCGGCGCCGGCGAGCCCGTCGTCTACCGCGTCGGCCTCACCTGGGCGGGGGAGGACCCCCGCATCGCGCTGCGCGAGTCCGCCGACCTCACCGCCGACGACGTCGCCGACATCGACCGCCGCCTCGAGCGGCTCGACCGCGCCAGCAGCCACGGCCCGTGGACGATGCAGACCCTCGACCTGGTGCGCCGCCGCCCCCACACCCGCGCCCCCGACCTCGCCGCCGAGGTCGGACGCGAGCGCGACCCGTTCAAGATCGACGTCCGCAAGCTCAAGGGGCTCGGGCTCACGCAGAGCTTCGACGTGGGCTACGACCTGTCGCCGCGCGGCCGGGCCTACCTCGCGGCGACGACGCGCGTCGTACCCGATCAAGAGGCGGAGCCGGGCACCTGAGGCGCCCGGGCCCGATACCACCCGTTGGGGTGCTCAGGTCGGGAGCGACACGGCCGAAAGGGTGACGAGTCCCCTCGGAGGAGTTGTCATGTCCCTGCGTCACCCGCGCCTGCTCACGATCGTCGGCGCCGTCCTGCTCGCCCTCGTCGCCGTCATCGGCCCCCAGCCGACGACCGCCGACGCCCGCGTCGCGTCGCCCGTCGAGCCCTTCGCCCGCTACGAGCCGCAGACCGGCTGCACGTCGAAGATCATGCCCGGCATGCAGGCGTACTCGAGCCAGCTGACCGCCCGCTACGGCGGCCGCATCATCGGCATCACCCGCGCCTGCAGCTCGGGCGGTCGCTCGGAGCACAAGGAGAGCCGCGCGCTCGACTGGAACCTCGACGCCCGCAACGCCAACCAGCGCCAGGCGTTCTACCGCTTCCTCGCCGAGCTGCAGGCCACCGACGCCGCCGGCAACGTCGCCGCCCGCGCCCGTCGCCAGGGCGTCATGTACGTCATCTGGAACGACCGCATCTGGTCGGCCTGGAACGGCTTCCAGGTCAAGCCCTACCTGCACGCCAACTGCACGAGCGTCGCTGCGTGCTCGCCCACGCTGCGCCACGTCGACCACGTGCACGTCTCGCTGAGCTGGGCCGGCGCGCGCGGCCTCACGAGCTGGTACACCGGCGGCTGAGCCCCGGTCACCCCTGGTACGACGGACGGGCGGGCCCGCAGCGCTGGCTGCGGGACCCGCCCGTCGTCGTACCTGCTCGGCCCTGGGGAGGGGCCGGGGGCTCAGGCGCCCCAGGCCTCCTGCCAGCCGTCGACCGCGTCGGCGGGACGGGCGGCGGGGCCGGTGTAGACCGCGGACGGGCGGATCAGGCGGCCCGTGCGCTTCTGCTCGAGGATGTGCGCCGACCAGCCGCCCGTGCGGGCGCACGTGAACATCGACGTGAACATCGGCGCCGGCACCTCGGCGAAGTCGAGCACGATCGCGGCCCAGAACTCGACGTTCGTCTCCAGCACGCGGTCGGGGCGACGCTCGCGCAGCTCGGCCAGCGCCGCCTGCTCCAGCGCCTCGGCGACCTCGTAGCGCGGGGCGTCGAGCTCGCGGGCGGTGCGGCGCAGCACGCGGGCGCGGGGGTCCTCGGCGCGGTAGACGCGGTGGCCGAAGCCCATGAGGCGCTCGCCGCCGTCGAGCAGCTCCTTGACGTAGGCGCGGGCGTCGCCGCGACGCTCCACCTGCTCGATCATGCCGAGCACGCGGGAGGGGGCGCCGCCGTGCAGCGGGCCGCTCATCGCGCCGATCGCGCCGGAGAACGCGGCCGCCACGTCGGCGCCCGTCGAGGTGATGACGCGGGCGGTGAACGTCGAGGCGTTCATGCCGTGCTCGGCCGCCGACGACCAGTAGGCGTCGATCGCCTTGACGTGCTTCGGGTCGGCCTCGCCCTTCCAGCGGATGAGGAACTTCTCGGCGAGCGTCGCGCCCTCGTCGACCGCCTTCTGGGGTACGACGGGCTGGTGCAGCCCGCGGGCCGACTGCGCGGCGTACGACAGCACCATGACCGCCACCCGCGCCAGGTCGTCGCGCGCCTGCTCGTCGCTGATGTCGTAGGTCTGGCCGAAGCCGAACGCCGGCGCCAGCATCGCGATGGCCGCCTGCACGTCGACGCGCACGTCACCCGTGTGCACCGGCAGGTTGTAGGCCTCCGCCGGCGGCAGGCCGGGGGTGTAGCTGCCGTCGATGAGCAGGCCCCACACGTTCTCGAACGGCACCCGGCCGACGATGTCCTCGATGTCGACGCCGCGGTAGCGGAGCGCGGAGCCCTCCTTGTCGGGCTCGGCGATCTCGGTCTCGAAGGCGACGACGCCTTCCAGGCCGTGGTGGACCTCGGTCATGGGGCGACTCCTTCGTCGGCGCGGTTCCCGCGTGCTCACGTGCGCGTGCTGGTGGCGTGTGTGCCGCGTCGCATTGTGCCCGCGCGCTCCGCGGGCCCGCCACGGGGGCGTCCGAGCGGTGGTCGGGCGGTGGTCGGGCGCGCTCCGCCGTACCGTGGCGGGCATGAGCGACGAGAGGGACCTGGCCGACCTGCGCGAGGACTACGCGAGCGGCGGGCTCGCCGAGGCCGACCTCACGCCCGACCCCGTGTCGATGTTCTCCCGCTGGTACGACGACGCATCCTCCGCCGCGATCGGGGAGCCGAACGCCATGGTCGTCTCGACCGTCGACGTCGACGGCGCGCCCTCGTCGCGCTTCGTGCTGCTCAAGGGGTTCGGCCCCCACGGCTTCCGCTTCTTCACCCACACGGGCTCCCGCAAGGGCCGTGGGCTCGCGGCCGAGCCCCGCTGCGCGCTGCTGTTCCCCTGGCACCAGCTGGAGCGGCAGGTGCGGGTCGACGGGCACGCCGTACCCGTGCCACGGGCGGAGGTCGAGGAGTACTTCGCGCGCCGCCCCCGCGGCTCCCGCATCGGCGCCTGGGCCTCGCAGCAGTCCGCCGAGGTGGCCTCGCGCGACGAGCTGACCGCCGCCTACGCCGAGGCCGAACGCCGCTTCGCGGACACCGACGACGTGCCGGCGCCCCCCGGCTGGGGCGGGTACGACGTCGTGCCCGACGCCGTCGAGTTCTGGCAGGGCCGCACCGGGCGGATGCACGACCGGCTCGTCTACGAGCGCTCCGGCGACGGCTGGACCGTGCGGCGCCTGGCGCCGTGACGTGGCACCTGATTCGCCCTCGGCGAACGGCCCGAAAAACCCCTTGAGACCCCCCGGGCACCGGCGTACTTTCTGGGGTACACGGGAAAGGAGGTGGTCCGGAGAATGAGTTCTTCCAGGACGCGTGAGGTGGCTGCTCGCTAGCAGCTCCGCACCAGACGCGGGACGCCCGACCGGCGAGGTGCCGGTCGCGCGGAACGCAGTAGGCGGCGTCGAGCCGCTGGCAATACGAGGGCAGTCACCCGGCCCGCAGGCGCTCCAGACCTTGTCCTACTGGAGACGGCCCCTCCCGAGGGGCCACGCCTGCGGGTCGTCCTATTTCCGCCGCCGCGCGCAGCGACGACCTAGGGTGGCGGGCATGGCCTCGAGCCCCCGGCCCACCCCGCGCTCCATCACCGGCATCGTCGGTGGCGACCGGCTGCCGCACGTCCTCGACCTGCTGGCCCGGCTCACCGGTGACGGCGACGTCCGGACGCTGCTGCAGGACGTCGTCTCGAGCGCCTGCGATCTGGTCGGGGCCCGGTACGGCGTCCTCACCGTCCTCGACATCGACGGGCGCCTCGGCGACTTCTACCTCCACGGCCTCGACGAGTCCGCGCGCGACGAGATCGGCGACTTCCCGGTCGGTCGGGGCGTCCTCGGCTGTCTCCTGCGCTCCGACGAGCCGATGCGACTCGACGACGTCACGGCCCACCCGCTGGCCACGATGCTGCCCCCGGGCCACCCGCCGGTCGAGCGGTTCGTCGGCGTCGGCATCGACCGGCGCGAGCGGCGGCTCGGCATGTTCTACCTCGGCGACGAGGACGACCGGGCCCCCTTCACCCCCGACGACGAGCGGCTGCTGGGCTGGCTGGCCGACCGCGCCGCCCACGTGCTCGACGTCGCCGGCGCACGCGAGCGGGCCGTGCGGCGCTCGGAGTGGCTGACGGTCTCGCAGCGGCTCGCCGAGCTGCTGCAGCCGCCCATCGCTGCCGACGCCGCGCTGGCCCACGTCACCGAGCTCGTCAGCTGGGTCTTCCGGGCGCGCTCGGTGGTGCTCGTGCGCCTCGTCGCCGACGCCGTGGTCGTGGTGGCCGAGGACGACGTGTCGAGCACGGAGCACCTGGTGCCCGCCGAGCACCTGGCGCCCGGCGCCGCGGTGTTCGAGGCGGTGCACGCCGCGAACCGGTCCCGCCGCTCCGTGGTCGCCCGGGCCGACAGCACGGTCGTCGTGCTCGTGCCGTTCCGCTCCGAGCTCGCCGAGCCGCTCGTGCTGGGCGTCGCGCTGCGGCCGGGCGACCGGGCCCCCGCCGAGGAGGAGCTCGAGCTGCTCGAGTCGTTCGTGTCGCACGCCGTCTCCTCCATCGACCGCATCCGGGCGGTGGGGGAGCGCCAGGAGCTGATGGTGCTCGCCGACCGCGACCGCATCGCGCGCGACCTGCACGACGTCGTCATCCAGCGCATCTTCGCCACCGGCCTGCAGCTGCAGGGCCTGCGCGCCCAGGTCGCGCCGGACGCCCGGCCCCGGTTCGACGCCGCCGTGCGCGAGCTCGACCAGACGATCCGCGACATCCGCACGACGATCTTCGAGCTCAGCCGACTCCAGGGCACCTCGCTGCGCGCCGAGGTGCTGCAGCTCGCCGCGGAGTACGCCGACGCGCTCGGCTTCACCCCCGAGGTCCACGTGCGCGGCCCGGTCGACACGACGGTGCCGGACCGCGAGTCCGACGAGCTGCTCGCGACGCTGCGAGAGGGCCTGTCGAACGTGGTGCGGCACGCGCGGGCGAGCGCGGTGACGATCGACCTGCAGGCCGACGACGACATCGTGGCGCTGCGCCTGCTCGACGACGGCGTCGGCTTCGACGACGCGGTCGAGAGCGGGCTCGTCAACGTGCGCCGCCGCGCCGAGGCGCTGGGCGGGACCGCGCGCGTGATGAGCGAGCACGGCGGCGGGACGCTGCTGGAGTGGGTCGTGCCGCTGCCGCGCTAGGCAGCCCCGTTGCCCGGTTCGTGGTGGCAGCGCCGCGGAATGCCTGGCGCTGCCACCACGAACCGGGGGTACGGCGGGGCTCAGCGCAGCGGGTCGACCTCACCGTGGCCGGCGACGTCGAGCGCCAGGAGGCCGAGGTGGTGCCGGGCGTCGCCCAGCAGGTGGTCGAGCGCCGTGAGGTGGGCGGTGTAGGAGCCCGTCGAGTACTCCGCTGTCATCGCGATGCCGCCGTGGAGCTGGATGGCCTCCTGGCCGACGTGGCGCCCCGCCGCGGAGGTCTGGGCCCAGGCCCGGCGGGCCGCGTCGGCCTTCTCCTCGGGGGTGGCGTCGGGGTCGGCGTGGACCATCGTGGCCCAGAGCGCGAGGCTGCGGGCCAGCTCGAGCGCGACGTACATGTCCGCGGCGCGGAACGTGAGCGCCTGGAACGTCTTGAGCGGCACGCCGAACTGCTCGCGGCTCTTGAGGTACCCCGCCGTCGTCTCGAGCGCGACCTGCATCGCCCCGACCGCCTGCTGCGCGGCCGCGACGCGGGTGGCGTCGTGGGCCGCCGCGACCGCGGCCGTGCGGTCGACGCCGGCCTCGCCCAGCGGCGTACCCGTCGCGCCCGCGAGGCGCACCCGGGCGGCGCGACCGCCGTCGGGCGTGCGGTAGCCGTCGCGGGTGACGCCGTCGGTCGACGGGTCGACCACGAACACCCCGGTGCCGCCGCCCGGCAGGGCCGCGGTCACGAGCAGGACGTCGGCGGAGGCGCCGAACGGCACCGGCTCCTTCACCCCGTCGAGGGTCCAGGCGTCGCCGGCCTGCTGCGCGGTCACCGCGGTGGCCTCGGCGCTCCAGCGGCTGCCCGGCTCCGCGTGGGCCAGGGCCGGCACCAGCTCGCCGGAGGCCAGGCCGCCGACGAGCTCGGCGCGCTGCTCGTCGGTGCCGAGGGCGGCGACGAGGCCGCCCGCCAGCACGACGGCCGCCAGGTAGGGCTCGGGCGCGAGCACGCGGCCGATCTCCTCGGCCACCACGCCCACCTCGACCGGGCCGGCGCCGACGCCGCCGTCGTCCTCGGCGAAGGGGAGGGCCAGCAGGCCCATCTCGGCCATCCGGCCCCAGGTGGCCGCGTCGTACCCCGGGTCGTCCGCGACCGCGCGGCGCCGGTTCTCGAAGTCGCCGTACGCCCGGCCGAGGAGTCCCCGCACCGCCTCGCGCAGCGCGACCTGCTCCTCGTCGTAGGTGAAGTCCACGTCTCGTCCTCTCGCGTGCGGGTCAGAGCCCGAGGATGGTGCCGGCGATGATCTGGCGCTGGACCTCGTTGGAGCCGCCGTAGATGGAGGCCTTCCGCAGGTTCAGGTACGCCGGGGTGCCACGTCGCTGCCAGGCCGGCAGGTCGCTGGTCTCGTCGTCCGCGCCCGAGGCCAGGGCGCCCGGGCCGGCGACGTCGATCGCGAGCTCGGAGACCGCCTGCTGCAACTCGCTGCCCTTGAGCTTGAGCACCGAGGAGGCGGGGTGCGGGCGACCGTCGGCCGAGTGCGCGACCACGCGCAGCGCGGTGAGCTCGAGGGCGCTCAGCTCGTTCTCCAGCTCCGCGATGCGGGCGGCGACGAACGGGTCGTCGAGCAGGGTGCCGTGGGGCGAGGTCACCGTGGTGGCCCACTCCTTGATCTGCGCGAGCAGTCGCTTCGTGGCACCGACGGGCGCGACGCCGACGCGCTCGTTGCCGAGCAGGAACTTGGCCTGGGTCCAGCCGGAGTTGACCTCGCCCACCATGTTCTCCGCGGGCACGCGCACGTCGGTGAACCAGACCTCGTTGACCTCGTGGCTGCCGTCGATGAGCTCGATGGGGCGGACCTCGACGCCGGGGCTGGTCATGTCGATGAGCAGCATCGAGATGCCCGCCTGCTTCTTCACGGACGGGTCGGTGCGCACCAGCGTGAAGATCCAGTCGCCGTACTGCCCCAGCGTGGTCCACGTCTTCTGGCCGTTGACGACCCACGTGTCGCCGTCGAGCACCGCGGAGGTGCGCAGCGAGGCGAGGTCGGAGCCGGCGTTGGGCTCGGAGAAGCCCTGGCTCCACCAGATGTCGAGGTTCGCCGTGGCCGGCAGGAAGCGCTCCTTCTGCTCCTGGCTGCCGAACTGGGCGATGACCGGGCCGATCATCGAGGTGTTGAACGCCAGCGGCGGCGGGACGCAGGCGCGCTGCATCTCCTCGTGCCACAGGTGGCGGCGCAGCGAGCTCCAGTCGCGCCCGCCCCACTCCGCGGGCCAGTGCGGCACGGCGAGGCCGGCCGCGTGCAGCGTGCGGTGGCTGCGCACGATCTGCTCCTGCGTGAGGTGGGCGCGGTCGCGGACCGCCGTGCGGATGTCCTCGTCGACCTGCGTCGTGAAGAACTCCCGGAGCTCGGCGCGGAACGCCGCGTCCTCCTCCGTCAGGTGCAGCCGCATGCGCTCCTCCTCCGCCCCTTGCGGGGTCCTCCGCCTGTGATCGCGCTCACCGTAGCCGCTCGCAGCGACACTACGGCGATGACCTAGGGTTCGGGGTCGAAGGGGAGTAGCCCGGCCGACTCGCGTCGGCAGGGACGGTCGACATGCTGGTGCCCGCGGCGACGTGGTCACCCGGCCGTCCCGCCCGGGGTCTCCCGCGTCGCGAGGCGCGGGGAGCCGGTGGTGGACGAGACCTTCGACCAGCTGATGCTGGTCGAGGCCTCGGCGTACCCGGATCCCCTCGACCAGCCCGACGAGAGGAACCCCTCGGTGACCACCGCCGAACTCATCGTGCTCGCCTTCGCCCTCGCCATGGACGCCGTCGCCGTGTCCGTCGCGCAGGGCCTGCGGATGCACCGCCCCCGCTGGCGCGACGCACTCTTCCTGGCCGGCGCGTTCGGCCTCTTCCAGGCCGTCATGCCGCTCGGTGGCTGGGTGCTGTCGTTCTGGTTCGCCGGCGTCGTGAGCGCCGCGGCCCCCTGGATCGCCTTCGTGCTGCTGGCGGTCCTCGGCGGGCTGATGATCAAGGAGTCGTTCTCCGACGACGAGGACGAGGAGCCGGGCGGCTCGGGGGCCGGCACGGGGGCCGGCACGGGTACGGCGGGGGGCGCCCTCGCCGCGTACGCCCCGCTGACGCTCGCCGTCGTCGTCCCCCTGGCCGTGGCCACCTCGATCGACGCCGCCGCCGTCGGCGTGACCTTCGGCGTGCTCGACATGACCGTCGCGGCCGTCGTCCAGGCCGTCGTGATCATCGGCGTCATCACCTTCGCGCTGTCGCTGGTCGCCGTGTTCGTCGGGTCCCGCGTCGGCGAGCGCCTCGGCACCTGGGCCGAGCTCGTCGGCGGCGTGATCCTCGTGCTCATCGGCCTGCGCATCCTGCTCGACCACCTCGGCGTCCTGGGCTGACGCCCGCGGCGCCGTACCGCCGAACCGCCGTACCGCCGTATCGGCCCGTGTAACGCGGTGTCCGAGCGACTGCACACGTGGTCGACGGCGTGCACAGACGCGCGGACACCGCGTTACACGTCCGGGGCGACCACAGCCGTACGGCGCGGGCGGTGGTCCAGGCCAACGGAGCCGGACGGCCCGTTCGGCGGACGGGGGCGGCGTACGACGCGTTGACTGGTCGCGCGCCTCGCGAACCGCCGGCGCGAGGGGGAGGCCACGATGCAGCCGTACGACATGACGAGGACGCCGCGCCGCCGCGGCCCGTTCTGGACCCGCACGAAGGTCGGGATCGCGGCCGGCCTGGTTGGGCTGGTGATCGGCCTCGGTGGTTCCGGGGAGGACGAGGACGCGCTGGCGCGCGCCGAGGCCGACGGCCGCGCCGCCGTCGAGGAGTCGACGGAGCGCGAGGTCGCGGCCGCCCGTGAGGAGGCCCGCGACGAGGCTGCGGGCGAGGCGGCGGACGAGGTCGAGGCCGCCGAGGCCGCCGCGGCCGCGCAGGTCGCCGAGGCACACGCCGCGACCGACGTCGCCGTGGCGGAGGCCGTCGAGGCGGAACGGGTCGCGCAGGCGGAGGCGCAGCGCCGGGCGGTCGAGGACGCCGTCGCCCAGGCGCTCGCGTCCCGGCCGGTGAGCAGCTCCGGGGGCTCCGGGGGCTCGGGCGGCTCCGGCGGCTCCGGCGGGTCGAGCAGCTCGAGCGGCGGCTCCGGCTCGGGTGCGGCGAGTGCGCCGGAAGCGGCTCCCGCGTCCGCGACGGACCCGCGGTTCGGGACGTGCGGGGCGGCGAACGACGCCGGGTACGGCGACTACGTGAGCGGCGTGGACCCCGAGTACGACTGGTACCAGGACCGCGACGGCGACGGGGTCGTCTGCGAGCGCTGATCCGGCGCCCCCGGCGCCTCCTGCGCCCTCTGCTGCGGTGCTGGGGGGTCTGCGCACGCCGTCGACCGCGTCTCCGGTCGCCCGGACACCGCGTTACAGCGGGGCGGGACTTGTCACCTGCGTGAGCATCGGGGGGCGTCCTGTGGACGGACCGGTGCGAGGAAGCGGCGGTTGTGGTGATGATGTCCGGGTGAGTGGACATCTCGGGACCGTCCCTCCCCAGCGGGCGACGCGCGCGACCGCGCCGGGTTGGCGCGATCCGCGGCTGTGGGTGGGGTTGCTCATCGTCGCCGTCTCCGTCCTGGTGGGCGCGCGGGTGCTCGGCTCGGCCGACGACACGGTCGAGGTCTGGGCGGCCGACGCGGACCTCGTGGCGGGGTCGACGCTGTCGGCCGACGACCTGGTGGCCGTGCGCGTGCGCTTCCGCGACGGCGAGTCACTCGACTCCTACCTGCCGGCCTCCGAGCCACCGGAGGACGGCGCGCGGCTGGCCCGTGACGTCGGCGCCGGTGAGCTGTTGCCCGCCGCCGCCCTGGGGGAGGGGGAGGACGAGGGGCTGCGCCACGTCCCCGTCGCGGTCGAGGCGACGCGGGTGCCGCCCGGCGTCGTGGCCGGCAGCGTCGTCGACGTCTGGGCCGCCGGCGCCGAGGTGCCCGCCGACGCCGGCACCTCCGCGACGACCCAGCCCGGCCAGGGCGCCGCCCAGGGCCCCGCGCAGGGCCAGCAGGGGACGGGCGCCCCGGACCCGTCGGCACCGGGTGCGGTGCTGCTGCTCGAGGAGGTCCGCGTCGTCGAGGCGCCCTCGGCCCAGGACGGCATCGGCAGCCTCGCCGACCGCCAGCTGGTGCTCGCCGTGCCGGAGGACCAGCACGACGCCATCGGTCCCGCCCTCGCCGCCATGACGAGCGGCACCGTCACCGTCGCCCAGCGGGGCTGAGCGGTGATCTGCGTCCTCGTCGTCGGCTCGGGCGCCGCCTGGGAGCAGGGCGCCCTCACGGCGCTCGCCGACCGCAACGACGTCGCCGTCCTCCGGCGCTGCGTCGACGTCAACGACCTCCTGGCCTCCGCGACGCTCGGCCAGGCCGACGTCGCGCTCGTCGGGCTCGAGGCGCCCGGCCTCGACGGTGCTGCGGTCGAGCACCTGCGGCGCCACGGCGTGCGCACCGTCGGCGTCGTGGAGCCCCACCAGACCGGCGGCCCCGACACCGTGCGGGCCCGCGCCGCACGCCTGGGGGTCCGCTCCCTCGTGCCGGCCGACGACGGCCCCGCGCTGGTGACGGCCGTGCTCGCACCCCCGGACCCGACGGCGGTACGCCGCACGCCCGGCCCTGCGACGGGCCCCGCGACCGGCCCTGCACCTGCGTCGCCGCACCGCGCCGCGGACCCGACGTCGACCGCCACCCAGGCCGCGGTGCCGCCGTTCGGGC